>NZ_RQYW01000005.1 GCF_003932895.1 Leptotrichia sp. OH3620_COT-345
AAACAGAAGAAAATATCAGTCTGTAAATATAAGGTGATAAAAATGAAATATATTAATATTATAGAGTCATTTTATCCTTCTTTAAGTAAACAGGAAAAAAAAGTGGCTGACTACATTTTTGAAAAAAAAGGTCAAATAAGTTATCAATCTTTACAGGAAATTGCAAAACAGATAAAAGTAGGAGAAGCTACCATTGTAAGATTTGTAAAAAAAATAGGATTTAACGGATTTCAAGATTTAAAACTGCATATTGCAAAAGAAGATTTTCCTATAATAGAAACAGGATATGAGGATTATATTGACAATATTCAGGCTAATATAAATAATACAATAACAAATACAAAATCTCTGATTAACAGAAAACAATTGGATAAATCAATATCTGTCATAGGGAAATGTGAAAGATTATTTTTTTACGGAGTGGGAGCTTCAGGAATTGTTGCAAGAGAATTACAGAATAAATTTTTAAGATTCGGAAAAGCCGGAACAGCTTATACGGATAGTCATTTTCAAATAATGAATGCAGCGATAACTACATCGAAAGATGTAATAATAGCAATCAGCTTATCAGGTTCAACAAATGATATTATAGAATCTCTGGAAATAGCTAAAAAAAATAAGGTGAAAATAATTGCAATTACAAACCATATTCTATCTCCAATAGCTCAACTTGCAGATTATGTTCTTCTTACTGCAGGAAGGGAAACATTGTTGGACGGGGGTTCTCTTATTGCTAAAATATCACAGCTTTATGTTGCTGATATACTTTGTACAGGTTATGCTTTGAAAAATAAGGAAGAAGCTTTAAAAATGAAGCATAATACCGCACAGGCAGTATTGTCAAAAAATAAATAAGGGAATGTCTCCAATCTTTTTTGTAAAAAAGCGGTTAGATAAAAAAATTTAACTTAAATTTTATATATATATTCAAAAAACATCTATTTATTGTAAAAATAAAAAGAATGTTTTTTCGGTATTTATTTTTGTATTTTTTCATATTGAAAAATTTGAATGTCGAAAGTCAGATAGAAAAATTGTAATAATTAATTGAAATAATTCTTTATGGGAAAAAATAAACTGAATCAAACAGTTTTATTAAATTAATAAATTCGGATTAAGTAAATAATAAAATTATGAGGGTAATATAAGCCCTCATAAATTTTTATAAAATTTTTTATTTTCCTCTCACTCTTTTAAAAAAAGAAAAGAAGTTTTTATAAGCTATGTTTTCGATTTCTTCTTTTGAATATCCACGCTTTTCCAAAGCAGATTTTACATTTTTAATTTGAGTTACATCGTAGATTCCATTTAATCCTTCATCTTCGTCATCAGGGGTATTGTAGTATTCGGCGAAATCAAAACCGAATCCAACTTTATCGAGACCTATTTTCTCTGCAATATATTCCATATGATTTAAAAGCATATCCAGATTTTTTTCATTTTCATTTTTACTGACAAATCCATGATAACTGTTTAATCCAATCATTCCGTTTCTTTCTCCGATACATAAAATCTGCTCATCATTTAAATTTCTCATCGAAGAACAAAGAGTTCTGGAATTGGAATGGGAAGCAAAAAATGGTTTTTTTGAGTATTTTGCAATGTCCCAGAAAGTTTTATCATTAGCATGAGAGACATCAAGTAGAATACCTAAGTTCTCAATAATTTCAACAGCTTTTATTCCTAAGTTTGTCAATCCTCTATTTTCATCGCCGCGCTGACCTGTAGCAAAAGCGTTTTGTTCATTCCATGTCATACCGATATGTCTTACACCTAATCTTTCCAAAAGATATAAATAATCAAGATTTGAACCTATACCGGGCAGTCCTTCTATTCCTAAAATAATTCCGAATTTATTTAAAGTTTGGGCTTTTTCAAAATCTTCTGTATTTTTTATAATATGAACAATATCCTTTGAATAATAAAGTTCTTCACTCATTGAACATAGGTTTTGAAAAAAAAGTTCTTCAGGATCAGAGGTTTTAAAGACATCTATATAAATAACGAAAATTCCGCCTGAGAGACCTCCTTTTATAAATCTGTTCTTATATTTTTTTCTTATTATGTCCTTATTTCCTTTTATATATTCCCGATGATTATCAGTCCATACATCAGCGTGCATATCAAAAAACATTGTATATCACCTTTCTTTTTTAAATTTTTTCAAAAAATATTTCTTTAGTTTGAGTATTTATAGTACATACAGAGCCTAAAGGTAATGTCGCCATAAAAGGCTTACCGTGTCCTGACTCTATTCCGTAAATAACAGGTTTGTCATAATCTTTAAAAAAATCATTAAATAATTCATTCAGTTCGTATATTTCATCATTTGAAGTTTTGTAGGTATTGCTACAGTCAGCAAAATTTCCGAGTATAATTCCATGGCAATCGTCTAATTTTCCGGAATATTTCAAATGTGTCAACATCCTATCAATAGAGCCTGTTTTTTCATCAACATCTTCAAGAAAGAGAATTTTCCCTTTAGTATCTATCTCATACGGGGTTCCTAAAGTGGAAACGGAAATAGCCAAATTTCCTCCAATAAGTGGACCTTTTACTGTTAATGATGAATTAGTCAGATTGTTTTCATTCAGTAAATGAAGTTTTTTGTTTTCAGGTTCTTTATATTTCCACTTTTCTTTTTCTAAGGCTTCAAAAAGAGAAATTTCAGTGTAACTGTTAAAATCATTGAACATATTTGATTTTACCATAGGGCCGTGGTATGTCCCCAAGTTGCATTTCTGATTAAAAACAATATGTAAATTTGTAATATCGCTGTATCCTACAAATACTTTCGGATTGTTTTTTATAAGATTGTAATCAATTTTATCTAAAAGCTGTGAAGCTGAATAGCCGCCTTTTACACAAAAAATACCTTTAATATCGTTTCTTGAAAATGCTTCATGTAAATCTTGTACACGAACTTCAGGATTTCCGGCCATATAGCCTCCATAATTTTCATAGAGACTTTTTCCCATTATAGGAAAAAATCCTAATTTTTCGATTACTTTACAGCATTTTTTTATATCTTCATCAGCAATTATAGGTGAAGAAGGGCAAAGTAGGAATACTTTATCTCCTTTTTTTAAAGAATTCGGGAAATTCATATGTTTTTTCTCCTTTTTGTACATTTTCAGTAATCATAATAAATCATTTTATTATACATTATTTTAAGTGAGTTTTAAATATGTAAAATATTTTTCTTTTATAAAAATTATTACTGTACCTAGAATCTTATTATCAATTGTAAAATTTTTTTTTAAAAAAAATATAAAAAATGAAATTTTTTTCTGTTTTTCTATTTACAAAATCAAAAAATGAGGTAAAATAATGGTATATAAAGTGAAAGGTGTAAAAGGTGCGAAATGAGTAAAAAAGAAATATTTCAAAAAATAAAAAGAAAATTGATAGTTTCCTGTCAAGCATTACCTGAAGAACCGTTATATATTGAAAATGGAACAATTATGCCTTTAATGGCACTTGCAGCAAAACAGGCGGGAGCGGCAGGAATAAGGACAAATGGAAAAAGAGATGTGGAAGAAATAAAAAAACTTGTAGATTTACCAATTATAGGATTGATAAAAAAGAAATATGAGGGATTTGAACAATATATAACCGTTACAATGAAAGAAATAGAAGATTTAATAGAAGCTAAATCCGATATAATTGCTTTAGATTGTACTATGAGAAAGAGAGTTGACCGAAAAACGATAAATGAATTTATAGCGGAAATAAAAGAAAAGTATCCTGAAATAATATTAATGGCTGATATATCCACTTTTGAAGAAGGGATAAACGCTGAAAAAGCGGGAGCTGACTTAATCGGAACTACATTGAGCGGGTATACTCCATATAGTAAAAAAATTGAGGGACCGGATTTTGAACTGGTGGAAAGATTAGTAAAGGAAGTAAAAATCCCTGTGATAGCGGAAGGAAGAATACATGAACCAAAACAGGCAAAGCAAATGCTAGATATAGGGGCTTATGCAGTAGTAGTAGGAGGAGCTATAACGAGACCTTTTGAAATAGCATCAAGATTTGTTGCGGAAATAGAAAAATAAAAAATTTCTGAAAATATCTCATAAATTATAAAATAGATTTATTTTATAATTATACTTTTAAAAAAATTTCAATGTAGGAAAATAATAAAATGATAAATAAGCGAAATAAATACAAAATTAAAATATTGAATAAAAATCTGATATTAAAATTATTTTAATAGAAAAGACACAAAAGAAGCATTAAAAAATTGTTGCCCGGATGAAAAAAATCTTTGATTTTTTAACTAAGTAAAATATTTTTAAGTATAAGACAGTTTATATTGAATAGTGAAAAATAAAGAAAATAATAAAATTTCATAAAAATTAAAAATAAGTTTGCAAAGAAAGGAGAAAAGATTATTTTATAAAAATTGTAAAAAATAAGTACAATAAAAGTTTTTAAAAATAATCTTAAATGTAGGAAATTATGAAAAATAATTTTTTTTCAGTATTACAGAAGATAGGGAGAGCTTTTATGTTGCCTATAGCTGTATTACCAATGGCGGGAATACTTTTAGGGGTGGGAGGTTCATTCACAAATCCTGTACTGATACAGACATATAATCTTACTTTTTTAAAAGAAGGAACCATTTTAAACTATATAATGCAATTATTTTCCAATACGGGATTATTTGTATTTGCAAATCTTCCTTTGCTGTTTGCAGTGGGCGTAGCTATAGGTCTTGCCAACAAAAACAAAGAAACAGCGGCTTTATCAGCAGTTCTCGGATTTTTACTTTTCCATACAATAATAGGAACTATTTTAACATTTCAGGGAATAACTCCTGAAGCAATGACTTATGAGACCCTTATATCTAAAGGACTTAGTGAAGCTGCAGCAAGAGGAACGGCGGCACTTTATTCAAGAGAACTGGGAATATTTACATTACAGACGGGAGTATTTGGAGGAATAATCTGCGGTATAGTTGCAGCAGGAATTACAAATAAATTTTCAGGTAAAGTATTACCCGACTATTTGGCATTTTTTAGCGGAAACAGACTTGTTCCTGTTATGACAATCATACTATTTATACCTGTGGCGGCAATATTTCCGTTTATATGGCCGACTGTATTTATGGGAATTGTAAAAGCCGGAGAAATATTTGCGGCAACAGGAGCTGTAGGAACATTCTTTTACGGATTTACAATGAGAATACTCAATGTATTCGGATTACATCATGCCATATATCCATTATTCTGGTATACACAGCTTGGAGGATATGAGGAAGTTGCAGGTAAAATGGTTGCAGGAGGACAGAATATATTTTTTGCCCAACTTGCCGATCCTACAATAAAACACTTCAGTGCAGCAGCCACAAAAACAATGACGGGAGGATTTTTACCTATGATGTTCGGACTGCCTGCTGCAGCTCTGGCAATGTACAAAACAGCAGAAAATAAAAATAAGGCTGCAATAAAAGGTATACTTATATCAGCAGCATTAACATCATTTCTGACAGGTATAACAGAACCTATAGAATTCACATTTTTATTTGTTGCTCCGATATTATATGTGATTCATGCATTACTTGAAGGATTGGCATATATGCTGATGTATGTGTTGAACGTTGCTGTGGGAATTACATTTTCAAGGGGAATAATAGACTTTACGTTTTTTGGGCTTTTGCAGGGGACTGCTAAGACCTCTTATTACTGGATTCTTATATTAGGTCCTGTGTATGCGGTTATTTATTATTTTGTATTTAAAGTTTTAATATTGAAATTTAATATTTCGACTCCCGGAAGAGGCGAAGGAGAAAATAAGCTTTATACAAGAAAAGATTATGATGCTTCCAAAGAAAAAAATGAATTTATAGATGAGATTGTACTATCACTGGGAGGAGTCGAAAATATAGAAAATATAGATGCCTGTATTACAAGACTGAGGGTTACTGTAAAGGATTCTGATAAAGTGTCGGAGGATATCAGATGGAAAGAGTTGAATGCCAAAGGAGTTATAAGATCAGGGAATGGAATACAGATAGTATATGGAACACAGGCTGAAATATATAAAAATAAAATAAGGGAGAAATATAAAATATGATTTTTACAAATTTAAAAGACAGTCTTCAAAATGAAAGTCTTTCAAAAGAAATAAAAAAATGTATTGAATTTACAAATAAAAATAAAATTGAAGAGTATGAAGCAGGAGTTTATGAGGTTCCCGGAACTGATATGAAAATGAATGTAGGACATTATACTACAAAAGCGGAAAGTGAATGTTTTTGGGAAACTCATCTGAAATATATTGATGTTCAGGTCATGCTTAAAGGAGAAGAATATATAGCCTTTAATAATGTCCATAATCTCAAAAAAATTAAGACGGATGAGAAAAATGACCTTATAGAACACGAAGGAGATGAACTATTCAGAGTTTTAATGAAGGAAGGAGATGTTCTTATTCTTTATCCTGAAGATGCACATATGCCCGGAGTAAAAGTCAATGAGCCTATTTCTGTTAAAAAAGTTGTATTTAAAATAAAAGCGGAAAAAATTTAAGATTTAAAAAAGTTATTTCATTAAAAATAAAAATAGAAATATAAAAAGAGGCAATTTTTTGATAAGTTAAATTATCATTTTAAAATTGTCTCTTTCTTTCTTGAATGTTTTTATAAAAAATATTATTTTTAGTCTTGACTTTTTGAAATTTTAGGGTATAATCTAATTAAATATAAATTTTCAAAAAAATGAAAATTAAAAAAAATAAGGAAAAGGTGGAATTATGAAAAAAGAAAAAGAGAAAAAAGAAAAAAAAATGAGCAAAAATAATCGCGCCATTTTATCAATCGCAAGAGAACTTTTATTTTCCAAAGTAGGGGAAAGAATTCCGTCAGTAATTGATTATTCACAAAAGTATGAAATTTCTGTGGGACTTATTCAGAAAGCATTTGTCTATTTACAGGATGAAGGAGCTGTAGAATTTGAAAAAAGAGGGGTTCTAGGTTCATTTGTAAAAAAAATAAACAATGATATTCTTTTAGAAAAGAGTGACCTTGATATCCTTGTAGGAGTTATGCCGTTACCTTATTCAAAAAGATATGAAGGGCTTGCAACAGGTATAAAGAATAATTTCCAGAACAATAATCTGGATTATTACTTTGCATATATGAGCGGTTCAAAAATAAGAATGGATTTACTTAGAAAAGGAGTTTATGATTTTGCTGTAGTATCTAAACTTGCATACAAGCTTGAAAGAGAGAAAAATAAGGATATTGAAGCTATATTTGAATTCGGAGAAAACAGCTATGCTTCAAAACATGTTCTTTTTAAAGCACCGGGCGTAAAAAAAATACAAAAAGTGGGAATAGATAGAAACTCTGAGGATCAGAAATATTTAACTAAAAAATGTCTTGAAGGTTCTGACTACATTTATGTAGAAATAGATTATAATGAAACTGCAAAATTACTTAAAAATAAAGTTGTAGATGCAATTATATGGAATTTTGACAAAATTGAAGAAAAACAGATTGACATAGACTATGAAGAACTCCCTCAAAATAAAATGTTAAGACATGCAAGTGAAGCGGTACTCATAGTAAACAGCAATAATGAAAATCTGAAAAGATTGGCAAAAAAAATAATAGACATGAACTATATTAAAGAAATACAGAAAAGTGTAATGGATAATAGAATGTTACCTACTTACTAATTTTTAGTACTTTTAAAAATTTAGAAAAACGTATAAAGAGGTTTCATAGAGAATGGAAAAATTAAAATTTAGACTGGAAATATTGAAAAATTCCGGTGTAATAGATGAAGAAATATACAGAACAGTGACAGATTTAATAATATATTTGAATGAAAAATGGGGAATCATACTAACTGAAGATAATGGGGCAATGTTTATAACTCACTTGTCAATGGCGTTAAAAAGAATAAAGAAAGGTGAAAGTGTAAATAATGTTGATTATGAAGTGTTTCAGGAAATATTAATGTCAGATAAAATTACGGAAATTGAAAAAATTTATGAAGATATTGAAAAAAATATTTTTAATAAAAAATTACCTGAAGAAGAGAAAAAATATATTCTGATAAATTTGCTGCTGATTGAAGAGAATAAATAACTTAAGTCAGGAGGAATAAATGAAAATAACAGTAGGAGGGCAAATAGATAAGGAAAATGTTGCGGAATTGCTGAAAAAGTATTTTCCCGAAGGGGAAATAACTATAAAAAGTGATATCGATGCAGCAATGGATATAAAACTGGGAAATGCTGATTATTACTTTGGAGCATGTAATACAGGAGGGGGAGGAGCACTGGCAATGGCTATTGCACTTATAGGAGCAGATAAGTGTGCGACTCTTGCAATGCCCGGAAATGTACTGTCCGAAGAAAAAATAAAAGAAGAAGTGGACAAAGGAAAAATTGCTTTTGGATTTACTCCTCAATCAGCGGAAGAAATTATAAAAACTGTTGCAAGTTTTTTAAAAATAAAAAGCTGATAAATATTCAAAAATGAAGGAGGATAAAAATGGAGAGATTTTTAATAAGTGGAATATTGAGCGGTTTTGCTTCAGTATTGGCGAATTTGGGGGTAGCAGTATTTAACGACGGGCTTAGACCTATGGTTCCGGAATTTTTAGAAGGCAGAATAGACAGAAAAGCATTGGCTGCAACAAGCTTTGCATTGTCATTCGGTCTTGTAATTGGATTTGGGATTCCTTTTTCAATAGGTTCTGCAATTATACTTATACACAGTATTTTACTTGGAACTGATATAATAGGCGTATCTACTCCAAGAAATAAAACAGGCACGGTAATGGCGGGGATAATAGGTGCTTTATACGGAATAGGATTAGTATTCGGACTTGAGAAAATAGTGGAACTGTTCAGTAAAATGCCTATTGATTTTTTGCCGAGTCTGGCTAAAGTAGGAGCTCCGATAATAGTCGGATTTTCCGTATTCCCTGCATTAGTAGTAGGATATCAGTACGGAGCTAAAAAGGGAGCATTTACACTTATAACTGCATTACTTGTAAGACAGATTACAACAGTTTTCGGTAAAATACCTGTTTCTCAAAATGTGAATATTACTTTAAATTCTGACGGAATGGCTCTTCTTATAAGTGTCATTATAATGCTTGTTTTTGCAATAAGTGATAAAGAAACTGAAAAAACGGATTCTAATAAAATGTTAGTTGGGATTTTTTCAGCAAGAGTCGCCAGAGTCAAAAAAAATATAATTCCTCTTTCAATAATGGGTGGACTTATAGCAGCTGCATGTAGTCTGAGAATTGTCGCAGGAGATCCCATATCTCTAAAACTATTAACGGAAACATTGAAAGGTATGGCAGCAGGAGATATCCGGAACTTTGAAGCAGGTCTTGTAGCTTTAGCAAGGAGTATAGGATTTGTACCGTTAGTGGCTACTACTGCGATAACGACAGGAGTATATGGGCCGGCAGGAATGACCCTTGTTTTTGCAGTAGGAATATTTATTAAAAATCCGATTATTGCTTTTTTTGTAGGAACATTAATTCTTGCATTGGAAATATTTCTTCTTGAGTTTATAGCTAAAACTCTTGATAAATTTCCGGGAGTAAAAGCTTGTGGAGACCATATAAGAACATCAATGACGAAAGTTCTCGAAATTTCTTTATTGGTGGGAGGAATGATTGCTGCAAATGAAATGGCAGGAGGAAACGGATTAGGTTTTCTTTTTGTCAGCGGATTCTATTTATTAAACAAAACTTCAAAAAAACCTCTTGTAGATATGGCTGTAGGTCCTGTTGCTACTATACTTTTCGGAATAATATTAAATATACTGTATGTGCTTCAGTTATACGTACCTGTTGCAGTGAAATAGTAAATATAAAAATATTGACAAAAGGAGCGGAAATATGTTGAAAGACGGTTATACTCTGATGCATGAACATATTTTTATAGATTTGTCGGGGATAAAAAAACTTGATGATTGCAGATTGGACTGTAAAAATGAGACAATAGACGAATTTAAAGAGCTATATAAAAACGGAGTAAGAAATATAGTAGATGTGACTAATATAGGAATGGGAAGAAATATAGATTATATAAAAGAAGTTTCTGAAAAGTCTGGGATAAACATAATATGTGCAACAGGATTTTATAAAGAGCCTTTTTATCCTGATTTTGTTTATGAAAAAAGTGAGAAAGAACTGTCTGAGATAATGAAAAAGGAAATTTTGGAAGGAATAGATGAAACAGACGTTAAAGCGGGAATAATCGGGGAAATAGGTTCAAGTAAAGATAAAATAACAGATACGGAATTAAAAGTTTTTAAAGCTGCGATAATTACTCATTTGGAAACGGGAATCCCAATAACTACTCATACTTCTTTAGGTACAATGGGACATGAACAGATTAAATTGTTTAAAGAATACAATGTAAATCTTGATAAAGTTGTAATAGGACATACAGATTTGAGCGGAAATATCGAATATGTTTTAAAAATGTTATATGAAGGAGCATATATAGAATTTGACACAATAGGTAAAAATAATTATATGTCTGATGATATGCGGGTTGAAATTTTAAAAGAAATAGAAAAAAGAGATTTGGAAGATAGAGTTTTCTTATCGTTGGATATTACAAGAAAGTCGAATATGAAGTATAATGGAGGAATAGGTTATAATTATATATTTGATGTATTTATTCCTAAACTGAAAAAAAATGGAATAAAAGACAATTCTATTGAAAAAATGCTGAAAACTAATCCGGAAAAATTTTTTGAATAAATTTAAAATCTAAAAAAGAAATTATAAATTAAGAAAAGTTTATAAAAATCGGACTATAAAAACAATCAGGAGAAAATAAAATGAAAATGTATCCGTTAAATTCTCTTTCAGTTTTAGAAGCTCAAGAAAAGCAGTTCAGATTAGTAGATATTATTACCAAACATATGACAGGAAGTGAATTTCTGGAATTAGGGGATTTAGGGCTGAACAAAGAAATAAATAAACCTGTGAAAACGGAAAAAGTGGAAAAAATCATTGCTAGCTTTTTTAATGCTGAAGATTGTATACTTACAAGAGGGGCAGGAACTCAGGCAATAAGGTGGGGAATTTTATCATCTGTTAAACCGAATGGAAAAATTTTGGTCCATGATGCTCCGATTTATCCCACAACTGAAGTAAATATAAAAAGTATGAACTTAAGTATTATAAAATATAACTTTAATAATTTAAAAGGACTTTCAGAAATTTTAGATGATAAAGAACTGACATTTTGTCTTTTACAACATACTAGACAGAAGCCGGATGACAGCTATGATTTAGGAGAAATTATAAAAAAAATAAAAGAAATAAGAAAAAATATAATAATTCTTACAGATGACAATTATGCAGTAATGAAAGTGGATAAAATAGGCTGTGAGTTAGGAGCAGATCTTTCAGCTTTTTCAACTTTTAAGTTATTAGGTCCTGTAGGGATAGGATGCTTGACAGGAAAAAAAGAGTTTATTGAAAAAGTAAAAAAGATGAATTATTCAGGAGGAGTACAGGTACAAGGATACGAAGCTATGGAAGTACTGAGAGGACTTGTGTATGCACCTGTAAGCCTGGCAATACAGGCACAGGAAAATGAGACATTAGTTAAAGAACTCACTGATAGGAAAAAATATCCTTATATAAAAAATGTATTTCTGGGAAATGCACAATCAAAAGTAGTGTTAGTGGAATTTAAAGAAAATATAGCTGAAAAACTGATAAAATATGCTGAAGAGTTAGGAGCATTACCGAATCCTGTAGGAGCAGAGTCAAAATATGAAATTCCTCCTTTATTTTACAAGGTTTCAGGCACATTCTTAAAAAATGATCCGACTTTAAAAGAAAAAATGATAAGAATAAATCCAAATAGAAGCGGTTCAAAAACTGTTATAAGAATATTGGAACAAGCATACACTAAAATAATGAAGGAGTGATACAACTTGTTTTTGGATGTATTAAGTGAGAAGAATGAGAAACTTATAAATGCGGCATTTGAATTGCATCAGAAAGGATATGTTATGCCTGATAGCTATATAATTGATGTGGATGTATTTTTGGAAAATGCCGGAAAAATACTTAGAGAAGCTGAAAAGTATGATATTAAACTTTATTATATGACAAAACAGATAGGAAGAAATCCTTATCTGGCACGTAAGCTTGAAGAAATGGGATATGCGGGAGCAGTTGTTGTTGATTTTAAAGAAGCTGAATTGTTTATAAATAACGGCTTAAAAATAGGGAATGTCGGACATTTGGTACAGATACCTAAAAGTATGATGAGAAAAATTGTCGAAAATAATCCTGAAATAATAACAGTGTACTCTTATGAAAAAATAAGAGAAGTTTCTGAAACTGCTTTAGAATTGGGAAAAGTTCAGGATGTTATGCTGAGAGTGATAGATAGCAATTCTAAAATTTATCCGGGACAGGAAGCAGGTTTTGAAATAAACGATATAGAGAAAAGTATAGAAAAAATACAAAAATTGAAAGGAATAAATATAAATGGATTGACTTCATTTCCATGCTTTCTCTATGATAATGAAAGTAAAAAAATAAAATATACTGAAAATTTAAAAACAGTAATGAAAGTAAAAAATATTTTAAAGGAGAAATTTAATCAGGAAGTAAAGGAAATTAATATTCCGTCAGCCACATCAATAGAGAATATAAAGCTGATTGCTGAAGCGGGGGGAACACACGGAGAACCCGGACATGCACTGACAGGAACGATTCCTATGGGAGAAAATGGACAAACTATTGAAATACCCGCTTATGTCTATGTATCTGAAATTTCTCATAATTTCAGAGGAAAGGGATATTTTTATGGAGGAGGATACTATAGGCGTTCCAATATAAAGAATGTTTTAGTAGGTAGGAATTTTTCAGAAAGTCATAAAATAGGTGTAAATAAAATAGAACCCGACAATATCGACTATTATTTGGAAATGGAAAAAGAAGGAATCATAAATGATACTGTTTTGAGTTGTTTCAGAACTCAAATGTTTGTGACAAGGTCAACAGTAGTTCTTGTTAACGGTATTCAGAACGGAAAAATTGAAATTATAGGGAAATATACATCTCTCGGAGAAAAAATACAATAATTACAATGTATACAGATAAAGAGTAAAGAGGTGGAAAAATGGAACAGGGACGATTTATAGTAATAGTATTGGACAGTTACGGGATTGGATATATGGAGGATGTATCTGAAGTAAGACCGGCAGATTTAGGTGCAAATACTTGTAAACACATAATAGATAGTATACCTGAGCTGAAACTTGAAAATCTTGAAAAATTAGGTCTGATGAATGCACTTGGAGAAAACTATGGAAAAATGAAGATAAATCCCAAAGCTGTGTTTGGAAAATCTGAACTTATGCACTATGGAGGAGATACTTTTTTAGGTCATCAGGAAATAATGGGGACATATCCTGTGAAACCGTTAACAGCCCCTTTCAGTTATTATATAGATACTGTTTATGAAGCCCTTGTAAAGGAAGATTATAAAGTTGAAAAAATAGGAGAAAAACTTCAATACTTATGGGTGAATGACTGTGTAGCTATTGGGGATAATCTGGAAACGGATTTAGGTCAAGTTTATAATGTGACAGCAACTTTTCAGAATATTTCTTTTGAAGAAGAGCTGAAAATAGGTCAAATTGTAAGAAAAATTGTAGAAACTGAAAGAGTGATAGTGTTTGGAGGAACTGAGGCTACAGTGGAAAGCATAAAAGCTGCAAAAGAGGAAAAAAAAGGAAAGTATATAGGAATAAATGCTCCAAAATCAAAAGTTTATGAAAAAGGATATATGGTTCGGCATTTAGGTTATGGAATAAACCCTGAAACACAGGTTCCAACAATTCTAGGAAAAGAAAATATACCTGTAATACTTGTAGGAAAAGTTGCCGACATTGTATTCAATGAGCAGGGGAAAAATTTTATGAACCTTGTAGATACTGATGAAATATTTAGTATTACCCTTTCGGAAATAGATAAACTTAAAAAAGGTTTTATATGTGTCAATATTCAGGAAACAGACCTTGCAGGACATGCTGAAAATCCCCGAAAATATGCCGAAGTACTTAAAATAAGTGACGAATATATAGGAAAAATAATTGAAAAATTAAATGAAAATGATATATTGATAATCACAGCAGATCACGGAAATGATCCGACAATAGGTCATTCCCAACATACAAGGGAAAATGTACCTATACTTATTTATAAAAAAGGTTTGGAAAATGTGAATATCGGTCATAGGAAAACTATGTCCGATATAGGAGCAACAGTAGCGGAATATTTTAAAACGGAAAATCCTGAAAATGGAAAAAGCTTTTTGAATATATTAAAATAAATGGTAAAATAGAATTAAAAATCAAATCTGTCCTTAGTTATTGTTAAATAAGGACAGATTTTTATTTATTAAAGAAATAAATCTGAAGTTAATAATAAATATAATTAAAATTCCATAAAAATTTTAGAATTTATTACAAACAAGAAAAATAAATTAATTTATAAATATTGGGACTATTATTTTAAATTTAATGTATACTTTACATATTCCTATGCACTTTTTTTAATTTCTTTATCACTTAATTCGTATTCCGCTCTGAACAAAGCAAAGTGAGGAAGTAGTTTGAAATGTGCTAAAGTTACGGAAGGTCCCAAAATTTTTTTCTATTTTCTTAGAACAGATATTCTTTTTTTAATATTATTGCCTTTTTCGATTTCATCAAGCATAGCTGAAGCATAATCATTATAGCTTATCTGGCTTTCGCCTTTGTCGTTAACAGTAAATTCTTCTCCTGCTATAATATATTTTCCTGTTTTTTTACCATTTTCGTTAAAATCAGCTGCAGGGCTTATATATGTCCACTGAACGTTATTTCTTTTTCTTAGTTCTGCCAGTCCCTCTGCCATGGCATTTGCTACAGGCTTGTACTCTTCAGGGAAATCAGGAGTATTCAATAATTGGAGTTTATGTTCCTTGTCCATGTATAGACTTCCTGCTCCACCTACTACCAGTAAACGTGTATTTTTTCCTGACAGAAGATTACTTAAATGTTGTAGAGATGTAGTGTGCTGAACCAGCATTTCAAGAGTCCATGCTGAAAATGCCGTAATTACTATATCAAAATTTTCTAAATCCTTTTCTGTAAGGTGAAATAAATCTTTAAGAATAGCATCTCCTGCCACACTTTTATTTTCGTTACGAACTATTGCCGTTACTTTATGTCCTCTATTTACCGCTTCTTTAACAATACGGCTTCCTACTTTTCCATTAGCACCTATAACTGCTATTTTCATATAATTTTATCCTCTCTATTTTTTTATATAAATAAATTATATATTGTTCAGTTTCAAATGTAAAGTATGCACTTTTTAGTAGTATAGTTTCATTTAAGAAACTTTTAAGTAAAAATAGTATTTATAGAGAAAAAATATTTATTATAGTATTTATATTTATAATTTATTTAGAAAATTTATTATTTATAAAGTTAAAAAATATAGTATAATATCTATAAGTATCTTTTTGTAAGTTAGTATATTTATAAAAGATACAGAAATTTTAAAATAGAAAGAAGGAATATATATGGATAAAAAAGCATTCCCTTTATGCCCTGTTGAAATAACACTGATGATGATTTCAAATAAATGGAAAGCACTTATTATAAGAGAGTTGCTTGGAGGGACAAAGAGATTCAATGAACTGAAAAAAAATATAAATAATATTTCTCAGAAAGTTTTGACTTCAAATTTAAGGGAAATGGAAAAAAGCGGATTACTGACAAGAAAAGTATATCCTGAAGTACCTCCGAAAGTGGAATATACATTGACGGAAATAGGAAAAAGTCTAAACTCCGTGTTGGGAGAAATGTACAAATGGGGAGAGAATTATAAAAGTGACCAAAGTCAGTGAAAATGACTAAAATACTTTGAAATGTATAAACGAAATAAAAACGGCAAGTAGTATTGAAAAAGTAGAAATAATGTAGTATACAATAGTAATTAATATAAATAGGGAGGAGATTTTAATGGAAAAAGGAAAAATTTCTGAAGAAGTACAAAGATTTGGAAGATTACTGTTACTGCCTATTGCGGTCATGGCACCTGTAGGGATGTTACTGGGAATTGTCAATGTTTTTACTCAATCTTACCTGATTTCCAAGATCCCCATATTAGGAACTCTCGGAATCAAACTGTTTCTATCATCTATAAAAGATTCTCTGGGAATAATTTTCAGTAATATCCCTGTCCTGTTTGCAATGGGAGCGACTTACGGTGTTTCAAGAAAAGAAAAAGGAATAGCTGTATTTTCTATGGTAATTTCTTATTTTGTATTAATTGCAAGAACAAATGTATACTTGAAAGTCAGCGGAACTTTAGTCGAAGATAAGAGTTTAATGGAAAGAGCGGGTCAGACAATAGTGTTAGGGATACAGGCAGTCAGAATGGATGTTTTCGGAGGAATCCTGAGCGGACTTACCGCAGCCATACTTACTGACAGATTTTATAAAACTCAGTTGCCTACTGCCTTTGCTTTTTTTCCGGGAAAAAATTAGTACCGATATTATCAATATTCATATCTGCAATATTATCACTCATAATAACTCCTGTTTGGGGACTGTTCAATAAACTTCTGGCAGGAATGTCAGTCGTTCTGCTTAATCCTTTAGGTTCTTTTATAAATATAATAATGGTAAGACTGATGATTCCGTTCAGTCTACATCATACATGGAGTTCTCTCCTCAGACTTACCGAGGCGGGGGGGAGTATATGAAATTGGAGGAAAAACATATATCGGAGTACTTCCTGCCGCAAATAAAATCATATTCAAACTGGGACCTAACAGTGCTGAATGGGCAATGATGCCTCAATTGTCAAGATTTTTGGCACAGAATCAGATGATAGTCACATTATTTATGTTTCCGGGGATAGCTTATGCAATGTATAAGACAGCCTATGTAAAAAACCGGCCTTTTGTGAAAGGAATATTGACAACAATGGTATTGACGGCTTTTTTAGGAAATATCACCGAACCAATGGAATTTTCATTTTTATTTATATCGCCTGTTTTATATATAATATATATTCTGATAGGAGCGACAGGCTCATTAGCTCTATACTTTATGGGGACGGCAGTAGGATATATAAGAGGAACCACATTTGACTTTATAATATTTGGAGTTATGTATGAAAATAGCAAATTTTACAATGTCATAATAGTCGGTTTGATAACAATGTTTTTAAGCTACTTCATCTTTAAATGGTATATAGAAAAAAGAAATCTTGCAACTCTGGGAAGAGAAGAGGAAATAAGTGACAGTAAACTTTTGAGTGAAAAAAAATATAAGGAAATAGCGGAAATAGTAATTGAAGCATTGGGGGGAAGAGATAACATAGTACATGTGGATAACTGTATATCAAGATTAAGAATAGATTTGAAAAGTATGGATGTGATAAATAGAGAAAAGTTGAAAAAAAGTGGAACTTTAGGAATATTTTCTCCAAGTAAGAATCACATACATGTAGTATTTGGATCACATGTGGAATTTGTAAGAAATGAAATAGATGAATTAATATAAGAGATTAAAAATGAATAATGTATTCAGAAATTATGACAAACTGAATGCAACTGATATAAAAATTTTGCAATACATAATTAAAAATACTGAGGAAATTCAAAAAACGACCGTTAAGGAGCTGTCATAGAAATTATATGTTTCAAAAATTACAATAATAAATCTTGCAAAAAAAATTAGGATACGAAGGTTATTCCGAATTAAGGTTCTCCTTAAAGAGAATTTCAGAAAAAATTATTGAAAGGGAAGAAAGAGAGTGTAAAACAGATGAGAACAATGACCCTTTTGAAGAAATTTCTCACGAAGTAAACAGGACATTGATGATACAAGACAGAGAGAAAATCAGAGAAGTTGTAAATAAAATATTGAAATCAAAAATTGTTTATGTAGTCTCAAGAGTTTCGTCAATACATGCTGGAGAATATTTAACTTCAAGATTAAGAATTTGTAAAATAAAAACTATATTCATTTCTGATGTAAATTTATTGGATACGATAATTGAACATATGACTTCAGAAGAAGTAATAATTTTTCTGTCCCAATCAGGGGGGAGACGAAAATAATAGTCAAAACGGCTAAGAAAGCTAATCTGTTAAGTCTTGAAACAATAGCCGTTACTTCATTCGGAGAAAACGAACTTCATAAACATTGTGTAAACAACTTGTATTTTATGCCAATAAAATTAACACGAAAAATGACGACTTAGTTTGAGAATAGGAATGAATATAGTAACTTAGCTTTTAATTGAATATATTAAAAAGGAAGTGTTTAAAAATGGATAGAAAATCTATGAAAGTGGTTATTGTAGGGGCAGGAAGTACAAGAACACCCGCACTGATAGGAAGTATCATAAAATTGAAAGATAGATTTCCGTTGAAAAAGCTTGGATTTTATGATATTGATATGAACAGGGTAGAGAAAATACGAGTTTATATGGAGCTAATGATGAAAACTTACTCTCCTGAAACAGAACTTTTATTTACAGTAAATAAAGCTGAAGCATATTAAAGATATTGATTTTGTATTTTGTCAGATAAGGTCGGGAGGAAGCGAATATAGAAGCTACGATGAAAAGATACCTTTAAAATACGGAGTTATAGGTCAGGAAACTTGCGGACCGGGAGGATTTGCTTATGGAATGAGGTCCATAAACGATATGATAGAAATGGTAAAAGATGTGAGAAAACATTCTGAAAAGGCATGGATTCTGGACTATACCAATCCCGCCGCAATAGTGGGTCTTGCTTTGCAAACTGTTTTTCCCGATGACACAAGAATGATGAGTATATGTGATCAACCTTATTCCATGCTGAAAACTTTTGCCAAAATTTTAGAAGTACCTCAGAAAGAGCTGAAGCCCAGATACTTCGGACTTAATCATTTTGGATGGTTTACAAATCTTTATTACAGGGAAAAGGACTTACTGCCTAAATTGAAGGAGGATATAAAAGTTCACAATTTTAAGCCTTATAATGCTGAATAGAGAGATAAATCATGGCTTGAGACTTATCTGAATGTAAATAAAATGATGAAGTATTTTGATGATTATATCCCGAATACATATTTACAATATTATTTTTTCGGAAATGAACTTGCAAAAAAAGAAAATCCTGAATATACAAGAGTAGACGAAGCTAAAAACGGACGTGAAAAGAAAGTTTATGAAATATGCAGAAAAGCTGAAGAACAGGGAACATTGGGAAATCTCCCGTTTTTAATAGGTGAAATTCATGGAAATATGATGGTAGAAATAGCTGAAAGCATTGCTTATGATTTAAATAACGAATTTGTACTTATGATGAAAAACGAAGGAATAATAAAAAATCTTGACAGAAATATGCTTGTAGAAGTGGGAGCGAAGCTTGGAAAAGACGGAGCAGCTCCTTATGGCTATGATAAAATCGGAGATTTTTACAAAGCTCTTATAGACAATCAGTATATGTATGAAAAACTTACAGTTGAGGCATGTTTTGAAAATAACTATAAAAAAGCTTTGCAGGCACTTACATTAAACAGAACTGTCATAAATCCCGAAACAGCAGAGCTGATACTAAATGATTTAACGGAAGTCAATAAAAAATACTGGAATTTAAAATAGAAAAGTATTCTGTAGGAAATATTAATTTAAGGAGACGAACTTATAATGTTTATATATTCTGAAAATATTTATACTCCTGAAGGAATAAGAAAAGGGTATATTAAGATAAAAGATAAAAAGATTACGAGTATTCAGGAAAAAATAAACATAAACGAAAATATCGGTGAAGAAATCCTTGATTATAAAGACTGTTATGTTATTCCCGGCTTTATAGACAATCATATACACGGCTGGGGAACCGGTTCGTTCTGGAAAGACGGAACGGTAGAAGCAATCTATAATATGAAAAAGGATCTTGTAAAAGAAGGAACGACTTCCTTTTTAGGAACAACGGGAGCCAGTTCCATTCAAAAAATAAGTAACACACTGAGAGCGGCTAAGGAAGTTTTGGACAGGGAAAATTTGAAAATAATCGGAGCGGAACTCATAGGAGTTCATCTTAAAGGGCCTTTTATAGGAAAAGAGTACAAAGGAATGCAGAAAGAGGAATGTTGCATAGAGCCGGATATTAATATTTTAAAGGAATTTTCAGATATTATAGGAGAAGAAAATATAAGACTTATTACCCTTGCACCTGAATTAAAAGGTGCTGAAGAAATGATAAGATATTGTAGGAGAAAAAATATTGCCTTGCAGGCAGGACATACTTCAGCTACTTTTGATGATATGAATAAAGCGGTAGAGGCGGGGATTAACGGTGTTACCCATACATATTCGGCAATGAGGGGATTTCATCATAGGGAGTTTGGAGTGGTCGGAGCAGCTATGTATTTTGATGAACTGTATACGGAATTTTCAAAGTAGACAGGATTGACAGTAAAGCCCGAAGCTTTTGATATTATGTATAAATTAAAAGGTGCTGATAAAATGTTGCTTACGACAGATGCAGTAGGGCTTTCAAGAGGTGAAAAGGAATTTTACCATTATATAAGAAAGGTCAAATTCATACCCGAAAGAGAAAATATAAGAATAATGTATGATGACGGCTGGGAAGAAGTAAGAAGCAGAACCGATTATGAAAGTATAAAAGACTTGGAATTGGGATTTTTAGGTTCAGTAAAAAATATTTTGAAAAGAAAAAAGTATTCCCTTGAAGAAATAGTCAAAATGTCTTCCTACAATGCTTCAAAATATATAGGAATATATGACAGAAAAGGAAGTATAGAAATAGGAAAAGATGTAGACATTGTAGTTTTGGATGAAAATTATGATTTGGAATGTACTGTATGCAGAGGAAAAATAGAATTCAAAAAGTAAATGTTATTATTAAATTTTGTAAAAATAACAAAGGTCATTGGAGAAATCCGTATGACCTTTTGTTGAATTTTTGTCTTTTATTTTTATGACTTATAAAAAGTGTATCATAAGTTACATTTTTCAATTGAAAAATATGGTATAATTAGATTAAAATAAAACTTTTATAATCAAATAATTTTATTGTTAAATGATATTGTTGATTATAAAAAAATAATAAAGGCGGTGCATTTTAAATGGCAAGGGATATGAAAGAACATTTGAATATTGATTTTGAAATGATCAAAAAAATGACTGAAATAAAAAAAAATTATATTGAAGGAAAAACTGATTATGAAACAACAAAAAGACTTATAAAACAGAATTTTACAAAAATTACTCCTGAAGAGTTTGCTTATTCTGAACAGAAGATAAAAGATCTTGGATTTGATGATAATACCGTGCATGATAAAATGAATGATGTTCTAGGTTTATTTGAAGAAGTAATGGTAAGGGAAACTCCGGACTTACCTGAAGGTCATCCGATAAATACTTATCTTATGGAAAATTTTGTCATAAAAGAACTAATTGCTGAAATGAAAGATGAAGCCGATAATAAATTTATAAAAAATAAATGGCTTGAATTTTATGAAAAGCTTTACGAATTCAATAAACATCTTTCAAGAAAACAACACCAGCTATTTTCAATGCTTGAAAAAAAAGGATTTGATAGACCGTCAAGAATAATGTGGAGCTTTGATAATGCAGTAAGAGATAGCATAAGTGAAGCGAGAAGGCTTTTAAATGAAGACAGAGTGGAAGAGTTTATGGAGCAACAGAAACTTGTATGGGAACTCACACTTGATATAATGAATAAAGAAGAGGAAGTTCTTTACCCGACATCATTAAAGCTGATTACTGAAGATGAGTTTAAGGAAATGAGGATAGGTGACGATGAGATCGGATATTGTTTAATTGATAAGCCCAAAGGATTTTATCCTGAAAGTAAAGAAATCAAAATTGAAAATCTGAACATGGAAGAAAATAAATCCAAGTTTATGAATGATTTGGTAAATCTTCTTTCTAAATATAATGTGGGAGAAACCGATAATTCAAAAAATGCGAATGAAGTTTTTGATGTGAGACAGGGTAAATTGACATTGGAACAGATAAATTTGATTTTCCGTCATATGCCTGTGGATCTATCCTTTGTAGATGAAAATGAAATAGTAAAATTTTATACTGATACAAAACATAGAGTGTTTCCAAGAAGTGCAGGAGTTATAGGACGAGATGTAAAAAACTGCCATCCGAGGGAGAGTGTATCTACTGTACAGGAAATAATAGAAGCATTCAAAAATGGGGAACAGGATGAAACTGATTTCTGGTTGGAAATAAACGGGAAATTCATATATATTACTTATGTAGCAGTAAGAAATGAAAAGGGAGAATTTAAAGGTGTTCTTGAAATGATGCAGGATGTTACAAAAATAAGAAGTCTGACAGGAAATCGAAAACTTCTTACGTGGGAAAATCCTGTAAAGAAAACAAAGGAAGAAGATAGCGGCATACAGTCTGTAAAAATAGAAAATATCAGTAAGTTTGGCTTTGATGAAAATTCTGTAATAGGTGACATAATAGACAGATATCCATATATAAAGGAATTCATGCCTACATTGGCACCTGAATATACAAAACTTCTTGATCCTGTCCAGTATATGATAATGTCCAAAGTAGCAACTCTCGATATGATAGCTGAGCGTGGGGGCTTTAAAGTTTCCGAGCTGATAGGGAAAATAGAAGAAAGAATAAAAAGAGAAAACGATAAATCCGAAGAAAAGTCTGTTAATAAAGGAAAATATGGATTTACGGAAAAAACTGTAATAAGTGACATAATAGACAGATATCCATATATAAAAGAGTTTATGCCCACACTGTCTCCTGTTTATAAAAGACTTCTGAATCCTGTCCAGTATATGATAATGTCCAAAGTAGCGACCCTTGATATGATAGCTGCACGCGGAGGTTTTGAAGTTTCTGAATTTATTGAAAAAATAGAAGGAAAAATAATCGAAGAAGAAAATAAGTAAATATGTTATAATAAATAACTGAATCATATAAACGATATTCGGAAAAATATTATAAAACCTGAAAACAAGGGGAATTTACATATGAAAGTCTATACTAAATATGGAGACGAGACAAAGGATTTACAAGACTGTATGGAGGATCGTGTCAGTTAGACACATGTACGTGTGGAAGCATACGGAACTATGGACGAAGTTTCTTCCATGCTAGGCTTGGTTATTGCCAAAATGCGGAATTATCTTGAATTAAAAGACATTAAGGAAGAATGTGAACATATACAGCAGCAGCTTTTTGACTGTGGAAGCGATCCGGCCATTCCCTGTGAGTTAAGCCCTTATAAGCAGACCGAAGAAGATACCCGATGGTTGGAAGAATGTATGGATAAACATATTCCTTTATTACCTAAACTGGAATATTTTATTATATCCGGAGAAAGTAAAATTTCAGCCGAATTTCATATGCTGAGGACTGCCGTAAGAAGACTGGAGTGAGAATGGTAGCGGTAATAGAAGCCGATGAGGCTGTGAATGAAACGGGACTGATATATATAAACAGACTTTCAGATTATTTCTTTGTAACTGCATGCTTAATAAATCTCAGATTGGGAGTAAATGAAACCGTGTATAAACGAAGTGGGAAAGTATTTAAAAATAAATAAAAGTTTCTGCTTAAGTGTTTTTATAAGATTGTTTTGTATAAAATTTATAAAATTAACGAAAAATAGTTGAAAAATAGGGGATTGTTATTACCCCTATTTTTTGTGGTGAAATCATAAACAGATACAAAAAAATTTTTAATCATCAGTTTACCGTTATATTAAAAAATTAATAACGAAAATAAAATTATTTTATAAGTTGGAGACAGTTTTTAAATTAGAATTTATATTTTTATCAGTTTTATAAAAAATAGATTGTATATTAGAGAATTTTTATTAGATTTAATAGATATTAAATCTAATATTTTAATGTAATATAAATTTTCATAATTTCCTTGACAAAATTAATTCTATATAGTAATATTCTATATAGAATTATATTGTAGAAAATTATAAAAATAAGTTTATCAAAATAGGAAGGAGTATCAAATGAATAAAAATTATGAAAAATTATTTGAAACTTATAAGTTCAAATCAGGAGCAACTCTTGAAAACAGAATTTTAATTGCTCCGATGACAACTACATCAGGATTTGAAAACGGAATGACAACCATAGATGAACTGAATTATTACAGTAGACGCTCAGGAGGTGTGGGAGGATTTATAACCGCTTGTGCTTATGTTGAACGTATAGGAAAATGTTTTCCCGGAGGAATTGCAGCTGATGATGATGCCTACATTTTAAGTCTTGAAAAAATAGCAAATACAATAAAATCAAAAGGAAGTAAAGCTATATTGCAAATTTTTCATGGAGGAAGAATGGTACGCCAAGATACAATCGGAAATAAACAACCTGTAAGTGCAAGCAATATACCGGCAGAATATTTGCCGGATGTTATACCGAGGGAAATGACAGAGATAGAAGTTGAAAATGCTGTTAAAGCCTTTGGAAAAGCCACAAAACGTGCTATTCAGGCAGGCTTTGACGGAATTGAAATTCATGGAGCAAATACTTATCTACTTCAGCAATTTTTTTCACCGCATTCAAACAGACGTCAGGATAAATGGGGCGGAACTTTGGAAAAGCGTATGGAATTTCCGTTAGCTGTGACGGACAAAGTTTTGAAGACTGTAAAAAAATATGCGGATAAGCCATTTATTACGGGATATCGTTTTTCTCCTGAAGAAAATGAAAATCCGGGAATTACCTTAAAGGATACATTTGAACTTATTGACAATCTTGCAAATACAGAATTGGATTATTTACATGTTTCTCTACAAAACTATCGTCAAGGTTCAATACGCAATTCCGAAGACAGTAAACCGGTACTTTTGAGAATAAACAATATAGTTAAAAATCGTATTGCTGTAATAGGAGTAGGAGGGGTAAAAACTCCTGAAGATGCATTGGATATGCTTTCAATGGGGATTCCTCTTGTAGCTTTGGGCAGAGAAATAATTGTAGAACCTGAATGGGTACAGAAAATAAAAAACGGACATGAAAGTGAACTGAAATATTTCCTTGATTTAAACAGAAAAGAAGAACTGTCTATTCCTGATCCTATGTGGAACTACATTCTCAGACGTCAGGGATGGATACCTGTAAAATAAAGAGAAGATATTAAAATTACTAAAAATAGGAAAGGAGAGAATATCCGGATGAAATATAACGGAGGTTTTCTAATAAGTAGAATTAAACAAGTACACGGAAGACTACTTAATAATTTTC
Organism: Leptotrichia sp. OH3620_COT-345; assembly: GCF_003932895.1. Taxonomy (NCBI): domain Bacteria; kingdom Fusobacteriati; phylum Fusobacteriota; class Fusobacteriia; order Fusobacteriales; family Leptotrichiaceae; genus Leptotrichia; species Leptotrichia sp. OH3620_COT-345. The sequence goes on from NZ_RQYW01000005.1 coordinate 25,331, forward strand.
TTTCCTGTAAAAATGTAAGAGCATTTAATGCCGAACAGGGCAGAATTTTACATATTTTGTGGGCAAAAGAAAATATAAGTATAAAAGAATTGTCGGTACAAACAGGATTAGCAATTAATACTTTGACTGTTATGCTTGAAAGAATGGAACAAACAGGTCTCATTTATAAAAAGTCCGATGAAAGGGACAGGCGTAAAACTTTGATAAATCTGACAGAATACGCCTACTCTCTGAAAAAAGAGTATAGTTTAATTTCAGAGGAGATAACAGAGATATTTTATAAAGACTTTTCAGATAATGAAGTGGAACAGTTTGAAATATATCTTATGAGAATTTTGAAAAATCTTGAAAATGTAAATAATTGTAAAAAATAAATTTAAGGAAAAGAGATATTGAAATGATAGAATTTTTAAATATAGAAAAAGTTTATCCTAATGGTAATAAAGCTATAAAGAATATGAATCTTTCCATAGAAGAAGGAAAATTTGTCGTTTTCATAGGGCCTAGCGGAAGCGGAAAAACGACAGCCCTTAAAATGATAAACAGACTGGAAGACTCAACATCAGGAGAAATAAAAATATTTGGGAAAAATATTATGGAATATAATATTCATGAGTTACGATGGGATATGGGGTATGTTCTTCAGCAGGTAGCACTGTTTCCTCATATGAATGTGGAAAAAAATATTTCAATAGTACCGGAATTGAAAGGCTGGTCTAAAGAAAGGATAAATAAAAAAATAGACGAGTTACTTAATATGGTAGGGCTTCAACCTGAAAAATATAGAAAAAGAATGCCTGAAGAGCTTTCAGGAGGAGAGGCACAGAGGATAGGAATTGCAAGAGCATTGGCAGCTAATCCTAAATTCATACTTATGGACGAACCTTTCAGTGCATTGGATCCTGTTACAAGGGTCGGATTACAGACTGATATAAAAAAGTTACAGGAAAAAATAAGTAAAACTGTAGTTTTTGTAACTCATGATATAGAGGAAGCACTTCTATTGGGGGATAAAATATGTATTATAAAAGATGGTGAAATAATCCAGTATGGTACTAAAGAAGATCTTCTGTATAGACCCGTAAATAATTTTGTGAGAGAATTTATAAGCTCAAGGACAAGTCACGACTCTAAAAAGGAAAGTGAATATGTTCGTGTTATTAAAGATGACGGAGAAGAATTTGTTATAAAGAGAAAAAATATTTATCCTTACTATGAAAATAAGGAGGGGAGTTTCAATGAATAAAATATTAATGACTTTTTTTGAAAGAAGGGAAGAACTTTTTAAAGCTCTAGGAGAACATATTCAGATTTCATTTTTGTCTCTTGTTATTGCACTTATAATAGCTGTACCGTTGGGAATATATTTAAGTTATCATAAAAAAGTTGCGGAAATAGTAATAGGGATAACGGCGGTTTTGCAGACTGTCCCTTCTCTTGCATTACTGGGATTATTAATTCCTTTTGTAGGGATAGGAACTACGCCTGCAATTATAGCTCTTGTAATTTACGCTTTACTCCCCATACTGAGAAATACTTATACGGGAATAGGCGGAGTGGACCCTGTATACCTTCTTGCTTCAAAAGCAATGGGAATGAATAAGTTTCAGCAACTTTTCAAAGTACAGCTGCCACTTGCAATGCCGGTAATAATGGCGGGGATACGTACAGCGACGGTACTTATTATCGGCACTGCCACATTAGCATCATTGATAGGTGCGGGAGGATTAGGAAACCTTATTTTACTTGGTCTTGATAGAAATAATAACAGTCTGATACTTTTGGGAGCGATTCCTGCTGCATTTTTGGCAGTTCTGTTTGACTATATTTTAAAAAAGATGGAAAAACAGAATTGGAAAAAAATATTGATTTGCTTTTTTGTAATTATAGGACTGTTTTTCGGAATAGATGCGGGAAAAGATAAGATAATGAGAAAAGACAAACTTGTAATAGCTGGAAAACTTGGAACTGAACCTGAAATACTTATAAATATATACAAAATACTTATACAGGAAAATATGAATATAGATGTGGAACTGAAGTCAGGTTTCGGTAAAACGAGTTTTGTATTTAATGCTTTGAAAGCCGGAGAAATAGATATATATCCTGAATTTACAGGAACAGCGGTATTTACTTTTCTTGAAGAACAACCTGTAAGTAACGGTGCAAAAGCTGTTTATAATCAGGCAAAAGAAGGTCTGATGAAAAAATACGGTATGGTGTTTTTAAGTTCAATGAAATTTAATAATACTTATGCTCTTGCAGTACCGAGAAAATTTGCAGAAGAGAATAATTTAATGAAAATTTCGGATCTTGAAAAGGTAAAAGATAAGATAAAGGCAGGATTTACAAGAGAATTTAACGACAGAGAAGACGGATATAAGGGGATGAAAAAATTATACGGATTTGAATTACCTGATATAAAGGAACTTGAGCCGAAATTAAGATATATTGCAGTTCAAAGTGGAGATATTAACTTAATAGATGCATATTCTACAGACAGCGAACTTGAAAAATATGATTTATCTGTATTGGAAGATGACAGAAATTTATTTCCGCCATATCAGGGAGCACCGCTGCTCAAAGAAAAAACTTTGAAAAAATACCCTCAACTTGAAGAAGTTTTAGGAAAACTTAAAGATAGAATAACCGATGCCGAAATGAGGAAAATGAATTATGAAGTAGGAGTAAATAATAAAAGAGCTGAAGATGTTGCAAAAGAATATTTGAAAAAAAGCGGATTAATAAAGTAAAAATATTTAGGTCAATTAATTTTGGAATTTTAGATTTAAAATCGAAACAAAAAAGATTTTTAAGTCATTAAAATAAAAGAAAATATGATTAAATGTATTTATATAAAATAAATTAAAATATTAAAATAATGAATGTTTTTTAAAAAATCTTAAATCTGATATTGACTTTGAATGAAAGTAGAGTATAATACTATTGGGATTATAATTGTAATATAAAAATATTAAATTGATTATAAAAAGTCAAGGTATCAGATAAATTATACTAAAATGAAAATAACAGAAAAAGAGCCTTGAAAAGGGCTCTTTTTTTGAAGTTTGAGTAAAGTGAAAACATACTAAATATAAAATCAGTTGTATATTTTTCAAAGTTTTCAAAAAATATATAAATTAGGAACTGTTTTATAAATTAAAAATAGCACATATTTAAAAAATTTCAAAGATATTACTTTCGTCGAAGATTATATAAAAAACAGAAATATGTAAAATTTATGATTTAGCACATTTTTGTGTTTTATAAGACAAAGTTAAAAGATTCAAATGAAATTCAATAACTACATTTCTTACAATATGGTTTATAACAGAACAGAGTTAAAATTTTTTTAACTTTAGTTTGTATAGAACTTCTATCTTTTAAGTTAAATAAATAATTACTTTATAAGATAAAATTACATAGAATAAAATAAAAAATATCATATCATCTAAAAAATAATAATAATTTAATATAAATAATTTGGAAATAATAAAAATAAATATAGTAAAATATTTTGTTAAAAAAATGAGGAAAAGAAAAAATTATAGGAGGTTAAAAAAACTTACATATTATTTCTGAATTAATATAAATAAACTATATAAAGGAGGATTAAGAAAAGTGTATAAGTTTGAAAATATGGAACAAGTTGTCAGTTTAGCAGGATTACTTCATGACTTGTACAAATCTGTAGATATGAACTGGAATTTTACTCACGTAGGTATAGAACAAAATAATAAAAATTCTGCTTCATCTGAAAAAATTATTTCTTTTTTAGAAAAAAAGATAGAGCCTTCAGATTTTCTTGAAAAGTTAAAAATAATTGTTTCGGACTATTATGAAGACATTGGTTTTAAAAATAAAAATTTAAAACAAATAAAAGGTATAATTTTAAAAGCAAGTGAATATTCTGCAAATGAAAGAAAAAAAGAACAGATGAAAGAAACTGATTTAAGAAGTAAACAGTTAAATTCTATCTTTGAATCAATTTCAATAAGGGATAATAAAAGAAAAACAGCATCAGAAATGAAATACATGTATAAATTAGGAATAATATCTCCTGAAAACATATTTCCTGAAGAAGTAAAAAATGAAGGAAATATGAACTTTGAAGAAGATTTACATAAGCATATAGAAAACTTTTTTAAGGAAATGGAGGAAATTAAAGTAGAGAACTACTCCGCTTTTTATTCACAAATTTATACATTACTTGAAAAATATACATGGTGCATAGCTTTAGATACTCAGAATAAATCGTCAGATATTTCTTTATTTGATCATTTAAGAAATACTTCCGCATTAGCTCTTGCATCATATAAATATTATAAAGAGAAAGGATTACTCGATAAAGAAGAATGTTCTGAAGAAGAAAATCAATTTTTAGTAATAATAGGAGATATAAACGGAATACAGGACTTTATTTACGATGAAATGGAAATAGACGGAGCTGCAAAACTTTTAAGAGGAAGATCATTTTTTGTTAAAATATTAAGTGACGTAATTTCATTATATTTAATTAAAGAACTGGAGCTTAACATTTCAAATATAGTGTTGACAGCGGGAGGCAAATTTTATGTAATAGCCCCTAATACTCAAGAAACAAATGAGAAAATAAAAAAAATAAAGAAAAAATTAAATGATTATCTCTATAGAAGATTTTTCGGACAGTTATTCGTAAATATAGTGACAGTTGAGTCAAACGGAAATGAAATATCTAAAAATTTTAATAAAATAATAGAATATTCAAATATTTTATTAGATGAAAATAAAAGTACAAAATTTTCAGAACAGATAATGGAAAATCCGGTATTTAATGTTGATTATTATGAGAGTGACGGAAGAAAAAGTACTGCAATAGACAGGTTAAATGAAGAATTGAAAAAAATGGGAGAAAAAATACCTAAATCTGAGTATATCGGTGTTATCTTTGACTCAGAAAAACTCAGTGAAGAAAGAAAAGAAACTTTTGAGATAATAGAAAATCTAAATATTAAATTCTTTAATAGAATAGAAATTAAAGAATACAAAGAAAAAGAGAAAATTGATATGTTGCTTTCATTGAATAACACTGAAATAATAAAGGGATATCCTATGATTTTCAGATTTACAAATAATTATACTCCAATGGAAAATAAAGTAATAAAAAGTTTTGATGATATATCCAAATCAGCAAAAGGGAATCAAAAAATAGCTGTTTATAAAGCTGATGTGGATAATTTGGGTATGATTTTCAGTATAGGACTGAAAGGGAATACTGAGTTAGACAAAGAATATAATAAAAAAGTGAATTCTGAAAAAAAAGGAAAAACTGATTACAATTCACTTTCCAGAATAGCTACATTAAGCAGAAATATGGAATATTTTTTCTCGTATTGGCTAAATCAGGAGTTATCTAAACAAAATGAAGAAATTAAAATTAACGGGACTGAATATCTATTAGATTTTAAAGACATTTATGTTCTGTATTCAGGCGGAGACGATTTGATATTAATCGGATCTTGGGATAAAATTATATTTACAGCTTATTACATAAGAAAAAAATTTGAAGAGTATACTACAGAAAACGATAATATAACTATTTCAGGAGGAATAGCGATAGTTCATCCTAAAATACAGATATCCCGTGGAGTTGATATTGCAAATGAACTTGAAGAAAAAGCCAAAGAAAGTAATGAAGATAAAGATTCATTGGCAATCTTCAATAAAGCTTTTAAATGGGAAAAATTTGAGGAGATATTCGGTTTTGCAGAACAATTGTTTAATATTGCAGTAAAAGAAGAAAATAATGCTCAGGAAAGTGATGTCCAGAATAAAAAAATATTAAGTCAGGGATTTCTATATAGAAATTATAGATATGTTAAAATGGCAGAAAAATTTTGGGAACAGTCAGAAAAAGGTAATCCGGATTTCAGATTACTGACATATATTTCAAAATTTGAATATGATTACGGAAGAAATATAAGAGAAAAATTGGAAAAATTAAAAAAAGAAGAAATAAAAGAATTGATGAAAGTATACAAAGAACATTTTAATGAAGAAATAACAGAAAAAGCATTTATTAATAATTATATGGGTATAGTGCTTAATTACGTATTAAATGCTAATCGGAAAAATAATAATAGAGAGGTGGAATAATGGATTTAAAAGGAAAAGGGAAAATAGATTTTAGAACTTTAAACATTGAGAACTCTAATAATCAGAAAAATTTTCAACAAAATAAAAATAAACAACAACATTCAAATAATTCTGATAAAATTAGGAAAGAAATAGAAAATATAATACAAAAAATAAAAAAAGGGGGTTACAGAGATAAAGAAAAAGATATACTAAGAAAAGAATTGGTTTCAGAATATGCAAAAGAAATTGCTGAAAATTTGAAAATATCTACAAGCCAATTAAGAATATTTTTCAATGAATTAAAAAGGATAGAACTAAAATGTGAAACTAAAAATTCAGAAAATGATGAAAATCTTAAAATTGATAAATTACATATAGAGTTATATATACTGAAGTCGAAATTAAAATATAAGGAAGGGACCAGAGAGAAAAAAGATGAAAAAAACTTTAAAGACTTTTCTTATTTTATTCAGGAAAATATAGAAATAATAATAAAAGAAGAAGATATACAAAGTTTCAAAGATTTTATGGTTTTTTTTGAAACTGTAATTGGATATATATACGGATTATCAAATAATCCCAAAAATAAACAAAAAAATTAGGAGGAAATATGTCAGAATATAAATTAGAATCAATATATAAATTAAACGGAAAAATAAAGTTATTATCAGGGCTTCATATAGGAGGAAATGAAGCGGTAATAGAAATAGGAGGAAATGATAATCCTATTATAAGGGATATTTCAACAGGCGATCCTTATATTCCGGGAAGCAGTTTAAAAGGAAAAATAAGATATCTGTTAGAATGGTATACAGGAAATATTAATTCTGACGGTTCGGTATTTTCTTCATTAAAAGAAGGAGAAAATATTAATATACTTTTAAACGTATTTGGAGGAACAGCAGGAGGAAATGGGAAAAATGGGCCTACAAGAATAACAGTTAAGGACAGCTTTCTATCCAATGAAGCACAAGGAAAATTAAAAGAAATAAAAGAAAGAACAGGGACTGATACTGAATTAAAAACAGAAAATAGTATAAATCGACTTAACTCATCTGCAGTACCGAGATCTTTGGAAAGAGTTCCAAGAAATCTTGAGTTTGATTTTGAAATAGTTTATAAAGTTTTAAATATTGATGATAAAGAAAAAGTGAAAGAGTTGATTCTTAAAGGATTGAAACTTTTAGAAATTGAAGGAATAGGCGGCTCTGTTTCAAGGGGAAGCGGACAGATAGAAATAAAAGAGTTAAAAGTTACAAATCTATATGAAGGAACAGATGAAAAAATATCATTAAACAATATAAAGCTTGGAAAGTGAGAGAGAGATGACATATAAAATATGGAAAATAACGATAGAGCCGAAAAGTTCCTTTGTTACTCCCTTACAGTCTGATACTTTGTTTGGAAGCATGATTTGGTCATTGAAAATACTATTCGGAAATGAAGTTGCTGAAAAAGCTGTTGCAGACACTAAAAATTATAATCCTCCATTTATATTTTCAAATGCTATTATAAATAATCAGTTTCCAATTTTTGGAAAATTAAGTGAAGAATTTTATAGGAAAATTGATAATGAAATATTAAATGGTTATGATGTTGAAAAAATAGAATTTTATAAAGTAATTAGGAAGAAAAGTACGGTAGATAAAAAAGTATTCGGAGAACTTTTAAACGGAGTAAAACTGGAACAAATGTATTTTGATGTTTTAGAAGGAAAGAGAAAACTTTCTACATTGGAAAAAACTGATAAAAAAATTTCAGAGGGACAATATAGAAAATTTTTAAAAGAGATGTTTAAAGAAAATAAAGAAGAAGATTCAGTTAATAGACTTTTTGTAAAAACTTCAAGACTGAGAAACAGTATAAACAGATTAGGTAAATTGGATGAAGTAGAAAATGATACGAGACTGTTTGAACAAACAGAAATAGAGTATGGAAAAGAAACCAAAATTACTATTTATGTAAAAATTAATGAAGAGTTTAATATGGACTATTTTGAAAAAGCTTTAGAATACATTGAACTTAATGGATATGGAGGAAAATCAAGCATAGGAAAAGGTCAGTTTAAAATAATTGAATTTAAAGAAGAAAAAGATTTTGAAGCAAGTAAAAATTCAAATGAATTTGTTGTTTTGTCCAATTATATACCGAATATTGAAGATAAAGTAAAAGTTTTAAATTCAAATATTTTTACAAAAAAGCCTAAAGCTTATATGACGGAAAATCCTTTTAAAGATTATTTTATATGTTACAAGGAAGGTTCTTATTTTGAAGGAAATTCTGAGAATATAAAAGGAAGAGTTTTAGATAATTTAAAAAAGGATGATAAAAAAAATATACAGTGTCTGATTCCATTTGTACTGGGGGTGAAAAATCAATGAGAAATGTAGCAGCAAGATATAATATTACACTGTATCCTCTAACTGATATATATATCGGAAGTGGAGAAGATATAGAAGCATATGAATATACAGTAAAAAACGGATATTTATATAAGTTTGATATGTACAGCATTTATGATAAAATGTCCTCAGAAGAACAAAAAAATTTTATTAATACAATAAAAAAAGAAAATTTTGTTCATATAAGAAGCTGGATTTATAAAAATTATGATGAAAAATGGGGATATATATATAAAGAAAAAGTATCGGAAGATTTTAAAAAGCTCTATTGCGAGAAAGTAACAGGAAAAGTTAAACAGAATGAAGGAAATCAGTTAAAAATAGCAAAATTTATCGAAGAACAAAGTGGAAAATATATTCCGGGAAGCAGTATAAAAGGTGCATTAAGGACAGCTTATATTTATGAAGAAATATTGAAATTATATAAAAATCAGAGATTAGAAAAAATTTATGAAGAATACAATAGTACGATTAAAAATATTGAATATGAAGAATTTACAGAAATTACAGAAAATTTTATAAAAAGGGTAACTGAAAATGATAAGGAATTAAAAAAATATGAGAATATTTTTAGGGTACTTTTGTTATTATTCAAAGAAAATGAATATTTAAAAGAAATAGAAAAATTAAAAAAGGAAAAAGAAACTAAACTAGAAGAAATACAGAATGAAAAAGATTTCAAAAATAGAAAATTGAAAATAGAAGAAATAAAAAATAAATTTACAGAAAAGGAAAAAGAAATAAAGAAAAAAATTTTAAATCTCAATTTAAAAAAATCGAAAAAATTATTTGAAGCTGAAATTCTAAAAGCCCGAAAAAAAGACGGGAAATTAGGATTAGAACCTAAAAAAGACCCATTTAGAATGTTAAAAATTACAGATTCGAATACAATTGATTTAGAAAATTTTAAAGTTGTAATAGAAAAAGCAAACTTAAAACAGAATGAAAGTAGTAATGATACTATAAATATTGCATTGGAAATCTTAAACGGTAAAATGAGTATTTTATTCAATAGAGAATATGAATTAGTTAAAGATGATAAATTCATTGAAATAATAAATGATAAAACTGTTTTATTTAGTATGGTTTTATCCAATTATTTATTTAAACCGGAAGATAAAGCAAAAAACAAAATTGAAAAAAATATAAATAAAAATAATTTGTTTCGTTCTTTAAGAAGAAAGTATGTTCAGTTTATTTCAAAAATAATAGAAGAAATTAAAGATGATGATTTAAAAAAATTTTATTTAAAATTACAGAAAATACAGGAAAAAATAGAAAAATTCGAAAATATTTATTTAATAAGATTAGGAAAGTATACAAAATACAATGATAAAACAATAAATTTTTTAACGAATAATCCGTTAATAAAGTTAGGAGAGACTAAAGACAGCAATGGTTGTCCTATGGGTTGGGCATTAATAAAAGTGGAAGAGGTTAAAGATGAATAGCTTTTTAATATCTTTATCTCCAATACAGGATATCTATATAAAAGAAGAAGTATACGGTAAAAAGATATATCAGGCTTTAAATGATATTTTTCCTGATATACACGGAGTTTTCAGAGTTTCTTCTTTTTTCGGATATTTTTTTGAAAATGAATTTATGCTTGAAAAAGAAAAAAGTTATAAAATAATGATGACAATAAAAGCTCCGGAATATTTTCCTTCTTTAATTCAGAAATTGTTTAGAAAAGCTTTGAATAAGGAAACAATTATTATTGGTGAAAATGAATTTATAATTAAAGGAATAGTTTCAAGTGACAAAACATGGACAGGACATTATAATTTTAAAAATATTATGGAACAGGAAACAGAAGATTTAAAAGATAATCTTAAAATAAAAATATTGACTCCGATACTTTCAGAAAAAAAAATTGAAAATAAATTTGTATTCGGGTTTGATGAAATATTTTTTGAAATTTTAAGTAATTTTGAAAAATACAGTAGTGAGAATTTTAATTATTTGAAAAATGAAAAAAATGAAATATTTTTAGTAAAGCAGGAAAAATATTATACGAAAAAAATAATAATTGAAAACGTATTGAAAAATTCTTATTTAGGAGAAATTGATATTTTTATTCAGGAAAATGAGTATAAAAATTTAATACATTCTATTTTTCAATTTTCAAGATTTAATGGGATAGGAAAAATGGCAGAATACGGATTTGGTCAGATATTACTGTTATAATTTAATGGTATAACAGATTTAGGAACATAAAATCGCTATAGAGGAAAAAGTAAATTTAATGTACAAAGAATTAGGGTGTGTCTGAAAACTGTCAAAATAAGGAATTTTAACGAATATTCTAGAATTTTTAAATAACAGGGTAGCAGTTTTATTATAATTCTGCTAATTTAAAAAGTAAAAAAATATTGAAAATATCGCAAATTTTAACTTTTCAGACGTATTTTAATTAAAAACTTTAAAAAGCGGCAGTTGCGGCAGTTTTATAAATTAAAAATAAATCTTTGACCATAATGAAATACATATTTTTAAAAATTATAAGATGCTATTTTTATTGGTTTTATAAAAAAGAAAATATTTAAAATTTATGTTTTTTCCTATTTTAATTAAGAGAATACAGCTATAAAACAGGAGTTAAAATGAAATATTCTATTTTGAAGTTTAAAGGAAACAAAAAATATAAAATAAAAGATTTGGAGAAACTGAAAGAATTTTTATCCTTAAAATATAAGGAAAAAGCAGAAATTTATAATTATCTGTCAGAAAAATCTGAAGTTTCGCATGATAAATTACAGTATAAACTGATAAAAAATAATTTGTCGGTTATGACTGTTGGAGAAGCAGTTAAAATAAATATGAAACTATTTGAAGAAGCTGAATATCCGGATATTGACGGAAATATTTACTCTGATGCGGAAAAGGAAATTCAGATAATAAATGAAGAAATTTCATATTCTCAGGATATAATGTATAATTATAAATTTGTTACTCCGTATCTGCCTTTAAACGAAGATAATTTTAGAAAATATTTGAGAGGAGAATATACTTTAAATGAAGTTATCAGAGAAAATATAACGGAAGTTTTAAAAGAGTTTGCAATAAATCTTGAAGAAAATCAGAAAATATACATTGAACAGAGTCTCTGGATAACTTCGGAAAATTTAAGAAATTTTGATATGATAACTTTTTTGGGAGAATTTTCGACCAATGTAAAACTTCCTGATTATTTTTCATTGGGAAGAAAGAAAGACATAGGATATGGGACATTTATAAACATTATATAATATTGAATTAAATAATATATACCAAACATACCAAAACTATGTAAAACTTCAATATGAAAAGGAGCTGTCTTAATATTTAAGTAAAAATAAATAAGTGAAAACAACTCTTAAAACTAAAAACAATATATTTTTATTAGGGTGTGTCTGACAACTTAAAATTTATGATATTTTAAATATTTTTTTACTTTTTAAAATTAACGGAGCTATGATAAAACTAATATTCTGTTATTTATAACTTTTAAGATGTTTTTTTAAATTTATCATTTTGAGAGTTTTCAGACACACCCCAGCTTTATTAAAATAATAAAACTATATAAATTTATTTTAATATACTTTTTATTTTATAGGCAGCTTCGATATTAATATTTAAATGTTGAATTTTAAAAGATAAAACAACAGTTTTAAACTATACGATATGTCAAACTTGATAACAGGCAATATTTATATAATATATTGTAAAAGTCCTTTAAAAATGCTATAATCATTAAAGATTTCAGGGAGGTATCAGAGTAAGTAATTGTAAAGATTTTTATTTATATCAGTTAAAAATTGAGTAGAAGTTTTTACTATTATTTGCTCCCTTCCTGAAATAGTCAAAAGAAAACTTTAGGAGGAGAAAATGTTTAATGAAAGAACTTACGGGTTCAATTTAGGAACACAGCAGGTTAAATTAAGTACGGGAAAAATAGCAAGACAGGCAGGAGGTTCTGTAATAGTAAGATGCGGTGGTACCGTATTGCTAGTTACTGCCACAAGAAGTAAAGATGTAAAAGAAGGTCAGGACTTTTTTCCGCTGACTGTAGATTATATTGAAAAATTTTATGCTTCGGGAAAATTTCCGGGAGGATTTATAAAGAGAGAATCAAGACCTTCAACAGACGAAATTTTAATATCAAGACTGGTAGACAGACCGATAAGACCTTTATTTCCGGAAGGATTTTTAAATGCCGTTCATATTGTTATTACCGTAGTTTCATATGATGAAATAAATCAGCCTGAAAATCTGGCAACAATAGGAGTTTCGACTGCATTGGGATTATCTGATATTCCTTTTGCGGGGACAGTGGCAGGAGTGACTGTGGGGTACATTGACGGAAAGTATATTTTAAATCCAACTGCCGAAGAACTGGAAAAAAGTGAAATACATTTGTCAGTTGCAGGGACCAAAGATGCAGTTACAATGGTTGAAGCAGGGGCAAAGGAAGTATCCGAAGAAATTATGCTTGAAGGGATAATGTTCGGTCATGAGAAAATAAAGGAAATATGTGCTGAACAGGATAAATTCCTGTCTCAGTTTGATGTCCAGAAATATGAGTTTGAGAAAAAGGAAGTGGATACCGAAATCAAATCATTTATAGATGAATTTGAAAAAACAGTGGAAGAAGCGGTTATGACTCCGGGGAAATTGGAAAAATATGAAGCTATTGATAATCTTGAAACGGAGCTTTTGGAAAAATATATTGTCAAACTTGAAAGTGAAGGAAAAGAAACAGATGAAAGCCTGGAAAAGGAATTTAAAAATTATTATAGGGAAATAGAGAAAAAAGTTGTAAGAGATGCCATTCTATATAAAAAATACAGAGTTGACGGAAGAAATACAACAGAAATAAGACCTCTTGATGTGGAAATAGACACTTTGCCTATACCTCACGGTTCGGCACTATTTACAAGGGGAGAAACACAGGCGTTAGTAACGGTGACCCTAGGAAGTAAGACAGATGAGCAGATTGTAGATGGTATGGAAGATGAATCCAGAAAAAAATTCTTTTTACATTATAATTTTCCTCCTTATTCAGTAGGAGAAGCAGGATTTTTAAGAGCTCCGGGAAGAAGAGAATTGGGACATGGGAATCTTGCCGAAAGAGCATTAAAGTATGTAATGCCTGATCAGGAAGTGTTTCCTTATACTGTCAGACTGGTTTCGGAAATTACCGAGTCAAACGGTTCATCTTCTCAAGCAAGTATATGTGGCGGCTCTCTTGCACTTATGGCGGCGGGAGTCCCTATAAAATCCACGGTAGCAGGAATTGCTATGGGATTAATAAAAGAAGGGGATACATTTACAGTATTGACTGATATTCAAGGGCTTGAAGACCATCTGGGGGATATGGACTTCAAGGTTGCAGGGACAAAAAAAGGGATAACTGCTATCCAGATGGATATTAAAATAGAAGGAATTACAAAGGATATAATGGAAGTAGCTTTAAAACAGGCATTACAGGGAAGATATTTTATAATTGAAAAAATGGAAGAAGTGATAAGTGAACCGAGACCTGAAGTTGCAGAAAATGCACCGAAAATTGAATTGATGAAAATAGATCCTTCAAAAATAGCAGGATTGATAGGTCCTGCAGGAAAAGTTATAAAAGCAATAATTGAAGAAACAGGAGTTTCCATTGATATAGAAGATGATGGAAGCGTGTCAATATTCGGAAAAGATCCTGAAATGATGAGAAAAGCTATAGAGCTTGTAAAAAGACAGACACAATCTGTTGAAATGAATGAAACATATAACGGGAAAGTTACAAAACTGACTAAATTCGGAGCATTTGTGGAAGTTCTTCCGGGGAAAGAAGGACTGCTTCATATTTCTGAAATAAGTCATAAAAGAGTAGGAAAAGTAGAAGATGTGCTAAAAGAGGGTCAGGAGGTAAAAGTAAAAGTAATATCAATGGAAGACGAAAATAAGTTTAACCTCAGTATGAAAGCTTTAATTTCCAAAGAAGAAGGTGTTAAAAATGAATCTACCAAATAAACTTGCTATGTTAAGAATGATATTGGTAATTCCGTTTGTCATTATACTTGGAATTGCTTTATCCACTGAAAATACAGTTTTATCGGTATTAATGAGAATATCCGCTTTTCTCATATTTGCGGGAGCTTCGATAACTGATTATTTTGACGGTCAGATTGCGAGAAAATACAATCTTGTAACAAACTTGGGGAAATTAATTGATCCTTTAGCTGATAAAATTTTAGTTATATCAGCTTTAACAGTATTGACAAAATACGATCAGATAAGTTTATGGATAGTTCTTGTAATAATATTCAGAGAACTTATGATAACGGGACTTAGAGCAATAGTTTCTTCTGAAGGAACTATTATTGTTGCTGAAACTCTCGGGAAATGGAAAACGGTTACGCAGATGGCAGCACTGTCAATAATTATACTTTTTCCTTTAGGTTATATAATGAATAATATTTTGCTGGTAATACCTCTTATTTTAACAGTAATATCAGGTTTGGAATATATCCTGAAATCGAAAGATGTTTTAAATAAATAAATTTTAGAGGAGAAAAGATGTTTATAACAGTTTTATTATCTACAATAGATAGATTAATACATTTGTGTTATCTTATTTTATTAATAAATATTTTAGGTTCATGGCTTGATCCGTTTAGACGTTCACCTTTTTTTAACTTTATAAGAAGGATGACGGATCCTTTTTTAAGTAAACTTAGAATAATTATACCTTTAGGAGGAATGTCTCTTGATATTTCTCCCATAATAGCGATGATGCTTTTAAGATTAATAAGAGAAATATTGTTCGGAATAATATATTTATTTGTTCCGTTCATATAAATATGAAGGGCTGTCCTGTAAGTTCGAGAAATACTCTAGTCTATAAATTTCAGATGTTCAATCATTTTTGTAAAGTCAATAAAGACAATAACTTATAATTTTGAAGAATAAATTTATAGTTTACAGATTATTTTTTAGCTTATGAGACAGCTTCTTTTTCATGTAATCTCAAAAGGAGAAAAAATATGCCAAAATATAAAATGAATTGGAAAAATTTACTATCGGTAAATAGTCAAAGACCAAGAAGTAGTAAAAATTTTAAGGGACAGGAGCCTGAAGAAGATTTTACAAAAAGTGGAAAAAAAAAGTACAGTGATTTAAGAAGTGATTTTGAAAGAGATTATCATAGAATACTAAGTAGCGCTTCTTTTAGGCGTTTGCAAGATAAAACACAGGTTTTTCCACTCGAAAAAAATGACTTTATACGTACGAGACTTACTCATTCAATAGAAGTTTCATCTTTTGCCAGATCTCTTGCACAGTCTGTCGCCAATGAAATCATAAGAAGGGAATTGGATGAAGATTTCGGTCATGAAGAAGCGACAGGAATAACTAATATATTAGCAAGCTCAGGACTTTTACATGATATAGGCAATCCTCCGTTCGGACATTTTGGGGAAGATACTATAAGAGCATGGTTTATAAAACATCTGGAAGAAATAAAGCTGAAGGATGTTACAGGAAAAGAAAAAAAATTAAATGAGATATTAAATAAACAGATGTGTAATGATTTTATAAATTTTGAAGGAAATGCCCAAGCCATAAGGGTAGCTTCAAAACTTCATTTTTTAGTAGATGAAAATGGAATGAACCTTACTTTCGCATTATTGAATACACTAATAAAATATCCTGTAGATTCACTGCACATTAATAAAAACAGCGGTGATATAAAAACAAAAAAGATGGGCTATTATTATTCGGAAAAAGAGTTATTTGAAAATATAGTGAACAGTACGGGAACTTATAATAATGAAACAGGAGAAATATACAGACATCCTCTGACTTTTCTTCTTGAAGCCGCTGATGACATAGCTTACTGTACTGCAGATATTGAAGATGGAATGAAGAAGGGGTTTATTTCATTTGAAAATTTAATAGAAAATTTGAAGGAAAATGTTCCTGAAGATGAGAGATTATATAAAAATCTTATAAAATATAAAGAAGATGCTAAAAGAAAAAAGTATGACAGTCCTGAATTATATGCGGTACAAAGATGGATAGTTTCCATACAAGGAATATTTATAAGTTCTGTTGTAAATTCATTTATTGAAAATTATAATTTAATAATGAACGGAGAATTGAAAAATGACTTGTTTAAAGGAACGGAAGCTGAAAAACTGTTGAAAGTTCTTAAAAAAATAGCTTTTAAGGAAGTATTCGAGTCGAAAGCTATTTTGAAAATGGAAATAGCTGCAAATAATATAATAAATTATTTTTTAACGAACTTTGTAAATTCAGTTTTATACTGGGATACTCCTTATGAGAAGAAAATGGCAGGAATTGATATGAAATATATCGCAATTATATCTGAAAATCAGAGACATATTTATAAATATTATAGTGAATTGTTTGAAAAAAATATAAAACAGAAAAACTTAGATAAAAATACTGAAAAGGAAGAAATTTTCAGATATAAACTGTATTTGAGATTAATGCTTGTAACCGACTACATCTCAGGAATGACTGACAGCTTTATAAAAACATTGTATCAGGAATTGATAGGAATTAATTAGAAAGGAAAAGTTATGGATATAATATCAGAGTTACAACAATTCGGTTTTTCAAAAATTGAAGCGAAAGTTTATATGGAAGTTTTAAATGCTCCCATGTCAAACGGTACTCAGATTTCAAAAAAAAGAGATATTTCAAGAAGTGCCGTTTATAATGCTCTCGAAAAATTATGTGATAACGGTTATATTTATATAGTTCCTACTGAAGAAGACAAAAAAAATTATATAGCAGCCGATCCGATGGAGATAATTTCAAAGTTAAAGGAAGAGTGGGACAGTAAAGCTGAATTTCTTGAAAAAGAATTTTTAAAAATAAGAGGTAAGATGGAAAAAACAAGAAGTTATGAACTGTACACTGAAAAAAGTCTTATTTTAAAAATAAAGGAAATGATAGAACATACTTCCGGTGAAATATATATAAGTACAAATATTGACCTTTATTTACTTAGAGAAGAAATTTTAAAAGCAATAAAAACAGGGATAAAAATATTTATTTTTAATCATGGCGAAATAGTAGTCGATTTTAATAAGGAAATAAGCAAATCCGGAAATATATTTGAAAACTACAATATGTATAACCTTAAAATATATAATGCAAATAGCAAATTTTATCCAAAAAATGAACAAAAAGAAATAATTATAGTGTCCGATATGGTAACAGGATTTTCTTGTGAAGAAACAGGAGAAAATTTTGCAGGACTGTTTACAGAAAATAAATTTCTCGTAAAAATAATGGCGGAAAACATTCATGATAATATATATATCAATAAAATAGAAAGAATATATGGAGATGAAATATTTGATGAAACGGTTCTGGATACGTTTTTTGAAAAGTATAGAAGGAATAAGAAAGAACAGTAAGAATATTCAAAATGGAAAAAGTTTCCATTACACTGTAAATTAATGATAAAAACATAATAATTTTAATTGAAAAAATTAAAATTTAGCAATATAATAATATATAAAATCTATATTTATTAAGGAGTTGATTTTTATGTCTGAAACAAGATACGAATTAAACAAAAATCTTGCACAAATGCTGAAAGGTGGGGTTATTATGGATGTTTCCACACCGGAACAGGCTAAGATTGCTGAAAGTGCAGGAGCAGCAGCAGTAATGGCATTAGAAAGGATTCCGGCAGATATAAGGGCAGCAGGAGGAGTTTCAAGAATGAGTGATCCTAAAATGATTAAAAGTATACAGGAAGTTGTTTCAATTCCTGTAATGGCAAAAGTGAGAATAGGACACTTTGTAGAAGCCCAGATTTTGGAGGCTATTGAAATAGATTATATTGATGAAAGTGAAGTTCTGTCTCCTGCTGACGACAGGTTTCATATTGATAAGAAAAAATTTAAAGTACCTTTCGTATGCGGTGCAAAAGATTTGGGAGAAGCATTAAGACGTATAGCTGAAGGGGCTTCGATGATAAGAACAAAGGGAGAACCGGGAACAGGGGATATTGTTCAGGCTGTCAGACATATGCGGATGATGAATCAGGAAATTAGAAGGATACAGAATATGAGAGAAGATGAACTTTATTTTACTGCAAAGGAACTACAGATATCCCTTGATTTAATCCTTTTTGTACATGAAAACGGCAAACTTCCTGTAGTAAATTTTGCTGCGGGAGGTGTGGCAACTCCTGCTGATGCTGCATTAATGATGCAACTTGGAGCTGAAGGTGTTTTTGTGGGTTCAGGTATTTTTAAATCAGGAGATCCTGAAAAAAGAGCTCAGGCTATTGTAAAAGCCGTGACAAATTATAATGATCCGAAAATACTGGCTGAAATTTCCGAAAATTTAGGAGAAGCTATGGTCGGTATTAATGAAAGTGAAATTCAATTACTGATGGCTGAAAGAGGGAAATAATGAAAATAGGGATTTTGGCTTTACAGGGAGCTTTTATTGAGCATGAAAAAATTCTTAGAAGCTTAAATGTTGAAACAGTACAGATTAGGAAAAGAAAAGATTTGGAAGATAATAAAATCGACGGTCTTATTTTACCCGGAGGAGAAAGTACGGTTATGGGAAAACTTCTCCATGATCTGAACTTATTTGAAAGTCTTAAAAAAATGATTGCAGAAGGACTGCCTGTTTTTGGGACTTGTGCAGGTATGATATTACTTGCCCGTGAAATTGAAAATGATACTGCAAGATATTTCGGACTGATGAATATTAAAGTAAAGAGAAATGCGTATGGCAGACAACTCGGAAGTTTTTTTACTGAAAATGAATTTAAACATGTAGGTATTGTACCTATGACTTTTATTCGTGCCCCGTTTATTTCAGATGTAGGAGAAAATGTGGAAATTCTTTCTAAAGTTGATGGAAATATAGTAGCTGCAAGACAAAGTAGTATTTTAGTAACATCTTATCATCCTGAATTAAACAGCAACACAAAGATTCATGAATATTTTCTTGAAATATGTAAAAGTTATGTATTGAAATAGTTAAAAGAAAATCTTGAGTTTTGTGGATAAAAATATGGAAAAAATTATGAAAAATGTGTATAATAACACGATAACAAAAAATATGTACAGAGGAAAGAAAAAATTTTAGGAGGAAAAGATGAAGATTGATAAATCTCAATTAAAAGACAGTATTCTCAGAAAATTAAGGCGGCAGTACGGTAAAACAATAGAGGAAGCTCATGAATACGAGATATACTATGCAGTGTCAAGAGCTATTCTCGACTATATAGTTGAAAACTGGTACAATACAAAAAAAACTTATGCAAAAAAGCAAGTGAAACAAATGTATTATTTTTCTGCTGAATTTCTTATGGGGAGATATTTGGGGAATAATCTGATTAATTTGCAGATAAATGATGCAGTAAGGGAAACACTCGAAGAGTTGGGAGTTGACATTAACAAAATAGAAGATCAGGAAACTGATGCGGGACTGGGAAATGGAGGATTAGGAAGATTGGCAGCATGTTTTCTCGATTCTCTTGCGACTCTTGAGCTTCCGGGAAATGGATACGGTCTGAGATATAAGTATGGAATGTTTGATCAGAGAATAGAAAACGGATTTCAGGTGGAATATCCCGATGACTGGACAAAATTCGGAGATCCATGGTCAATAAAAAGAATGGATAGGGTTTTTGAAGTTAAATTCGGAGGTCAGATAGAAGTACATAGAGATGAAGTGGGAAAAGAATACTTTAAAAGAGTCAATACTGAAAATGTAAATGCTGTAGCTTATGACGTACCGATTATAGGTTACGGAAATGACACGGTAAATACATTAAGACTGTGGGAAGCAAGATCTCCTGAAGGTTTTGATTTGAAACTTTTCAATGATCAGAAATATCTGCTTGCATCTGAAAATGCGGTTCAAGCAGAAGATATATCCAGAGTTTTATACCCGAATGATACTGAAAAGGACGGTAAGCTGTTAAGACTGAAGCAGCAGTTTTTCTTTACTTCGGCTTCATTACAGGATATAGTAAGAAGATACAAGTCACTTTATGGAAATGATTTTTCAAAGTTTCATGAAAAAGTGGCAATACAGCTGAATGATACTCATCCTGTGGTATCAATACCTGAATTAATGAGAATTTTCCTTGATTATGAAAAGTTAAATTGGGTAGAGGCATGGAATATCTGTAAGAATGTATTCTCATATACAAACCACACAATTTTATCTGAAGCATTGGAGAAATGGGAGATTTCATTATTCCAGCCTTTATTACCGAGAATATACCAGATTGTAGAAGAAATAAACAGAAGATTTATGGAAGAATTAAATGAAAAATATCCTGAAGATTGGCAGAAAAAACAGAATATGTCCATTATAGGAAACGGGCAAATAAGAATGGCATGGCTTGCAATAGTAGGTTCTCATACTGTAAACGGAGTGGCAGCTCTTCATACTGAAATTCTTAAAAATTCAGAGCTTAAAGAATGGTACGAGCTTTACCCTGAAAAATTTCAGAATAAGACAAACGGAATTACTCAGAGAAGATGGTTATTAAAATCAAATCCTGAACTGGCTGATTTAATTACAGGTCTTATAGGAGATAAATGGACTACTGATTTATACGAGCTAAAAAAATTGGAACAGTATATGGAAGATGACAGTGTGTTGAACAGGTTAAGTGAAATAAAACTGCATAATAAGCAAAAATTAGCTAAATATATAAAAGAGACAATGGGAATTGATGTAAATCCCGATTCGATATTCGATGTACAGGTAAAAAGACTTCACGAATACAAAAGACAGCTGCTTAATATTTTGCACATAATGGATTTATACAATAAACTGAAAGAAAATCCTTTACTTGATGTAGAGCCCAGAACATTTATCTTCGGTGCAAAAGCGGCGGCAGGATATAGAAGAGCAAAAGGAATAATAAAATTAATCAATTCAGTTGCAGAAAAGGTGAATAACGACTCGGATATTAACGGAAAGATAAAAGTGATATTTCTTGAAAATTAC
This sequence comes from Leptotrichia sp. OH3620_COT-345, assembly GCF_003932895.1. Lineage (NCBI taxonomy): Bacteria > Fusobacteriati > Fusobacteriota > Fusobacteriia > Fusobacteriales > Leptotrichiaceae > Leptotrichia > Leptotrichia sp. OH3620_COT-345. Next base: position 46,855 of record NZ_RQYW01000005.1, read on the forward strand.
AGAGTATCTCTTGCTGAAAAAATATTCCCTGCTGCAGATGTTTCGGAGCAAATTTCTACTGCAAGTAAGGAAGCATCGGGTACTGGAAATATGAAGTTTATGTTGAACGGTGCGATAACTTTAGGAACTTTAGACGGTGCAAATGTAGAAATTGTCGAAGAAGCCGGAGAAGAGAATGCGTTTATATTCGGACTTAAGGCGGATGAAGTGGCAAGACTGGAAGTATACGGAAAGTATAATCCTCTGGAAGAATACAATGTAGTTGAAGGATTACAAAAAATTATAGATCAGCTTTCAGACGGAACGTATGATGATAATCATACAGGGATATTCAGAGAACTTCAGTCATCCTTATTATATGGAGCTGACGGAGGAAGACCTGATGTATATTTTGTGTTAAGAGACTTCTCATCATACAGAAATGCACAGGTAGAATTACAGAAAGCATACAAAGATAAAAGAAAATGGGCACAAAAAATGCTTAAAAATATAGCAAATGCAGGTAAATTCAGCTCCGACAGAACAATAACGGAATATGCAAAAGATATATGGAATATACATCCTGTCAAAGTTGAAGATTATATAGACTAACAATATGAGGGCTCGTTATGCCCTCATATTATTTATACCAACTTTTTTCAAAAAAATTTGATAAAAATTTTTTTATTCTTTTTAAAGAAGATTTGATCAAAAAACCATTCAATTCAAATTTTACTGAAGCTCAAAAATGACTACGCTCACTTTATGCATTCTTCATGCAGTAAAATTTGAATGTTGAGGAGGAATTGAAAGATAAAGAGAGTGCTTTTAAATAAAAGCGCAGTTAAATTGTAACGGTAGTAGAAATATATACTTGAATTGTAATTAAAAATCCAACATTCGAATTATTTCAACGAAAAAATACGGGAATAAACGTAAAGAAAAATCACTGTCTGAGCATAGCGAGTTTGTGATTTTTCAGTAAATGGAGTATTTTTGAGTTTGGAAATAATTTGAGTTGGGAGTTTTTTGTCAAACTTTTTTACAAAAAAGTTTGGATTATTCCAAGTGTGAAGTGTGAAGGCAACTATGGAGCTCACACGGCTTTCAAAAAGTGTAGAAAAAAGTTTTGGCTCATTTTTTAATAAAATTTTAAAAGAGCTATTTCAATTTGTTATTTTTTGAAATAGCTCTTATTTTTATCTTCCGTACATTTTAGTAATTTTAGCAATTTTTTCGGCAAGTTCATCAGTCAGCATATTTTCCTCCAGTCTCCATTGCCAATTTCCGGAAGCTATACCCGGAGTATTTATTCTCGCTTCACTTCCCAATCCGAGAAAATCCTGAATAGGAGCTATTGCCATATCGGCAACTGAACGCCATGCGCCTTTTATCATTCCCCAGTTCATTTGGGAATTATCACTTATATTCAAGTATTCCTTTGCAAAATTTCTGTCATTTTCATTTGCTTTGTCAAACCATCCTGCCAATGTGTCGTTATCATGTGTTCCTGTATAAACTACACAGTTTTTTACATACGTATGAGGCAAATAATCATTTTCTTCTCCCGAATCAAAAGCAAAACCTAAAATTTTCATTCCGGGAAATCCTGTTTCTTCTCTAAGGTTAATTACTTCAGGAGTCATAAAACCCAAATCTTCAGCAATAATCGGTAATTCCCCCAATTGATTTTTAATAGCACTAAAAAGAGAAATTCCCGGTCCTTTCTGCCATTCTCCGTTTTGAGCTGTATCATCACCGAAAGGCACAGCCCAGTATGATTCAAAACCTCTGAAATGATCAATTCTGATAATGTCGCATATTGATAAATTTGCTCTGACTCTCTCTATCCACCATTTGTAATTTGTTTCTGCAAGCTTATCCCAGTTATATAAAGGATTTCCCCAGAGCTGTCCCGTTTCACTGAAATAATCAGGTGGAACACCTGCTACTTTTACAGGGTTTAAATTATGGTCAAACAGAAAAATTTCCGGATTTGCCCATGTATCGGCACTGTCAGCCGCCACAAATATAGGAATGTCTCCTATAATTTTTATTCCGTTTTCATTGGCATATTTTTTTATTTCAAACCATTGTTTGAAAAACAGATATTGAATAAATTTCTGAAATTCAATTTCGTCATAAAGCTCTTCCCTGTATTTATTTATTGCTTCAATATTTCTCAGCTTAATATCTTCAGGCCATTGTCCCCATTGCAGTCCGTTAAAACGGTTTTTTAAAGAAATGAACATTGAATAATCTTCAAGCCATGAGCTGTTTTCTTCCTTGAATTTATGAAATTCATTTTTCAATTCAGTGAAATCTCCTAACTTAAAGTTGTTAAAAGCTTTTTTGAGTAATGGAAATTTCTGATTATATATTGCTCCGTAATCAATATATTCAGGATTTTCTCCCCAGAATGTATTGTCAAAATCTTCGTTTGGTAACAATCCGTACGAAATTAACGTATCAAAATCAATCAAATAAGGATTTCCTGCAAAAGATGAAAATGACTGATAAGGAGAATCTCCGTACCCCGTAGGACCTAAAGGAAATATCTGCCATAATTTCTGATTTGATTTTTTCAGAAAATCAATAAATTTCATTGCTTCGTGTCCTAAAGTTCCTATCCCGTATTTTCCGGGCAAAGATCCAGGATGAAGCAGAATTCCCGAACTTCGTTCAAACATATTTTTCCTCCTTAATTAAAAATTATTTTATAACTATAATATACATTATATTTCTCAAAAAGTCTAATTAAGTTTTTAATTAAAAGCCGAATAATTTTATATAAGCAAATCAGTATTATGAAAATTTGACAAGCCTTCGTACTTGTTGTAAAATATATAATAAATGAAAAATTTGGGAGTTGATGTCGATGTCAAATAAGCCGACTTGGAAAGAAGTTTTGAAAGAGTATCATTCCATAAAAAAGCGGAAATTGAAAAAATAAATAACAAAAATCTTAGCCGAAATCCTAATTACAAAGGGGAAAGAGATAATTTCAAATCGGAAGGCTACAAGTTCTACAATCCTAATAATTTTACAACAAAGCCTCAGGAAATTTATAGAAATCTCGATGAAAAAGAAAGATTAAAAGAGATAAACCGGAGAAGAAAAGGTTGGACTATGGATGAAAAAAAAGAGGAATATAAAGTACTTCCTTTAAATGCCACTATTACTATAGGACAAGCTACTGAAAGCCGGAAAAGCTTGGATGACAGAACAGTAAAAGCGGAAGTGAGAAAGAGAACGGAAAACGGAAAAAATATCAATATGGCTATAAAGACATTAAAAAATTTCAATATTGACGATATGAAAAGTAAAATCGAAGTAATACAGGCATTTAACAGTGACACATATGTTTTAGAAAATTTTAATAACCTAAGAAATGGAATAATTAATAAAAGAAACGGAATGTTTGAAAAATTTCTGGAACGGTATGAAATACTTGAGTAACTTCATATTGATTTAGAAGCGGGAATGTCCGCATTGGTAATAGGAAACAGAAAAACAAAAACTGTGGAAATAATATTCGGTGCAAGTCAGGATCCGAGCAATATATTCAGAAAAGATGAACCGAGAAAGCTAAAAAACTTTAAAGGGAGTGAAAAACTGAAAAGATATATAGAAAGAGGAGAGAATGCCAAATATGCCACTATGGATTGGGCTGGAAATAATTTGAAATCCCCCGTTGTAACGCCGCCCAATCAAAAAGCGGCTTTAAAGTTTGCTGAAGAAATACAGGGAAAATATAAAAACGGATATAACGGCTATATAACATTGACAGATACAAACGGACACTCGGAAGGAGGAGGAGAGTCGGTATATACAGCTTCCGGACTTAATTTAAGGTGTTTTACGATAGATTCTACACCTGTCATTAATCCCGGAAGATATATAAATAATAATGAATTTTTAACTATAGTGCCTAATATGGGAAACGGAACATTAACTGCAACTGAAAAAGTGAAAGGAACGGCATTTCACATTGCAAAATTTAAAATAGGAACAAGCGGAAAAAGAGAATATAAATTTTTAAATACCCTTGCAATTCCTGTAGAATATGATCGTGAAAGAGAACAAAGGATAAAAGAAATATTTAAAGACAATAAAACGGCACTGATATTTTTGGATAGTTTTAAACAGCATTGTCCCGATAATGAACTGGATATAGAAAGGATTGAAGAGTTACAAAGATATGCAGAAAAAATAGCACCAGAATTTTATGAAAAATATAAAGCCGGTGGATATATTGACAGAAAAGAGCCTGAAAATGTATTTGTAAGATAAATAAAAATTTTAATTTTTTTTTCTCCTGATTAGTTTTTTGTAGATGAAATATTGACTTGAAATATTTTATCTGTTATACTTAAAATAGATGTTCGGGAGGTGTAGATATAATGGCAAAAGTAGATAAAGATATGAATATAATGGAAGCTGTTGAAAGATATCCTATAATTGCACAAGTTTTAATGAGATATGGATTAGGTTGTGTAGGATGTATAATTTCAAGTGCTGAAACATTAGGTGAAGGTATTGCGGCACATGGACTAAATCCTGATATTATAATTGAAGAAGTAAATATGATATTGGAAAAACAGGAAGGATAAATCTAATAACGACTGTTTTGAAGAAACTATAAAGTTTCTATTAAAACAGTTGTTTTTTTATGTTTCTTTGAATTAAAGAAATTTAATTAAATTATTCAGTTTTTTAAATTGGTAAAATTTATAGAAAATAATAATTAAAATATTTAAGAATAACATTTAATAAAAATTCTATTTTATTAAAGAGGATATATAAAAAAAATTTCAGAATTAAAATTGACAAATAAAAAAACTGGTGTTATATTATAATGTGATCAACATCAAGTTATTATAAAATGAAATATAAAGTAAAAGTAAAGGAGAAATATGAAATTAAAAATAGCTATTATGTCATTATTGGCAAGTACGATTTTAAGTGCGGCAAGTATTGATTACTTGTCAAATAATTCCGCCTCATTTTTTCAAAATCCATCACAGACGGGGAAAATAACTGTAGAAGGAGTATTTTATAACCCGGCGGGAACGGTATTTTTAGAGGATGGGATATATCTCAATGCAAATATGCAAAATTCTTTAATTGAAGAATCGATGATATTAAAAGGAAAGAAATACGGTTCAAAAACTTATGCAGGTGCACCATCCTTCAATGTTTTATATAAAAAGGATAATTTTTCAATATTTGGAAATGCAAGTGTTATAGCCGGTGGGGCTACATTAAAATATAAAGAAGGTGTAGCAGGAGTACAACTTGCCGGAGATGCTTTCAATCAACTTACAGGAGGACGTCTCGGAGCTAAACTTATTGAAAATAATTTCAAAGGACAAAACAGATATTACCAATTAATGACAGGAGGAGCTTATAGAATAAATGATAAGTTTTCAATAGCCGGAGGGCTGAAATATGTACTGGGAGTTAGAAAACTTAAAGGGAATGCATCATACAGCTACAATCCTCTTGTAGGAAGGGTGATAGGACTTAGCGGAAATGAGCTGCACCTTGATTCGGAAAGGACAGCGAGCGGTATAGGCGGAGTAATAGGATTTGATTATAAACCTACTGATACATTGAATTTCGGATTAAAATACGAAACTCCGGTAAAATTGAAGTTCAAGGCTAAGGCAAGTGAAGTAAAGGGAATGTCCGTAGCAGGAAAGCCTCTGGGAATTTCATTTTTTTATCCTGAGTATGCAGATGGAGCAAAATACAGAAGAGATTTACCGGGAGTATTATCATTAGGAGTTTCTAAGGATATGGGGAAATTTACATATTCGGCAGGATATATCCATTATTTCAATAAAGCTGCAAAAATGGACAGATTTAAATATAAAAACGGTCATGAACTAAATTTGGGTCTGGATTACAGAATAAACGATAAATTTATATGGCATGCAGGGTTTAACTATGCGGATACGGGAGCACCAAGAAATACATTTAATGATGTTGAATATGGAGTTAACTCTCAAATATATGCTACAGGGCTTACATATAAGCCTACTGAAAATTCTGAATGGAAATTCGGTATAGCACATGTTTCATATAATTCGGCAAACGGAGAAAAAGAAAAAACTTTACTTCCGGGAGTGTCTCTTGATAAATCCCAAGTAAAATATGATAAATCTATAAATGTATTTACTGTAGGATATACACATAAATTTTAATAATATTTCAGAGGGACTTTTTAAATAAAGTCCCTTCTTTAAAAAAAACAAGAAATGGGGAATAGTCAATTGGAAAGAAATTCGGAAGAAATGAAAAATAAAGAAAAAATAAAAAATGGAATAGTTTTCGGGAAATTTTATCCTCTACACATCGGACATGTGGATTTTATCCAAAAAGCAGTCGGCATGGTAGATAATTTGTATGTAACAGTGTGTACAGATAAAGAACGTGATATAAATTTGTTTAAAGAATCAAAAATGAAAAAAATGCCTACAGCTCAGGATAGGATAAAATTTTTGGAACAAACTTTTAAATATCAGGACAATATTAAAATTCTTCATTTGAATGAAGAAGGAATACCTTCTTATCCTAATGGATGGAAAGGATGGAGTGACAGGGTAAGAGAACTTCTTTTAAAGAATAATATAAAGATAGATACGATTTTCACTAATGAAACACAGGATGTAGAAAATTATAGAAAAAATTTTATAAACTTAAATGATGTCAAAGAGATTTTTAACAATGAACTTGAAATTATTACAACCGATATCGCGAGGAATAATTTTAGGATAAGTGCAACGGAAATAAGAAGAAATCCATATGAAAATTGGATTTTTATACCGAAATATGTAAGAAGATTTTTTGCTTTGAAAGTAGCGATAATAGGTTCTGAAAATGCGGGAAAAACTAATTTGACACATAAGTTGGCAAATTATTTTAACACTTCTTTTGCAAGAGAACACAGAAAAGAGTTTATAAAAAATCATTCTAAAATTTTAGGATACGAGGATTACAATCAAATAGTGCATAAACAAAATCAGGAAATAATAAATTCAGTAAAAAATTCAAATAAAATATCTATTATGGATACTGAATACCTGACATTACAAACATATTCTTTAATAGATACGGGAAAAGAAAATAAAGAGATACAAAAATTTATAAAAAACAGTAATTTTGATATAATAATTTATATAGATAAAAATAATAACAGCAGATTTGACAATCAATTAAAAAAATTACTTGAGAAATACAATATAAAATATTTTATTCTTCCTTTTAATAAGAAAAAAAATAATTTTACAGAAGTTTATAACAAAAGTACAGAAATAATAGAAAATTATATTGGAAAATAAATTTAAGATTTTACTTTTTAATTTACGCAGTGATAAATATGTACTAAACGTCAGGTAAATGATTTCGGCTTAAAGCTGTAGAGATATTTAAAAAATAAATATTGACAATGATAGATAATTTTAAAAAAAGAGAAAGTGGGAGTATAATAAAACTATCAGAAAAAATACTTGACAATGAAATATTCTTATGATAGAATGATCAAGCTAGTTTATTCTGGTAATACCAATAATTTATTGGGAGGGATAGAAAACATGAGAGTACAAGTTATTTTAGAATGCACGGAAACAAAATTAAGACATTATGTTACAACTAAAAACAAAAAGACTCATCCTGAAAGACTGGAAATGAGAAAATATAATCCGGTGCTGAAAAGACATTCTCTATACAGAGAAGTTAAATAATAATTTAGAAATACACTAATATGAAATAGGTCAGTAGCTCAATTGGTAGAGCATCGGTCTCCAAAACCGAGGGTTACGGGTTCGATTCCTGTCTGACCTGCCATTTTAATTTTATGGAGATGTTTTTATGAGTAAATTTAATATATCGGAAACATTTAAAAACCTAATCACTGAATACAAAAAAATATACTGGCCAAATAAAAATGAAATTTTTCATGTAACTATAATAGTTCTGCTTATAACTTTGTTTGTTGCTTTATGTATATTGTTTTTCGATAATTCATTTGATTTTATACTTAATAGGTTGACTGCTATTTTAAAAAGTTTTTTAGGAGGCAGATAAAGTGAGTAATAAAATAAATGAAGAAGTTATGAATGAAGAGGTTATATATGAAAAAAAGTGGTATATAATCCACACTTATTCCGGTTATGAAAAAAAAGTGGCGACTGACCTGGAAAAAAGAATTGAGTCGCTAAATCTCACAGACAGAGTTTTCAGAATACTTGTTCCTGAAGAAGAAGTCCTTGAAGAAAAAAGAGGAAAGATGGTAAAAGTTCCCAGAAAGCTTTTTCCAAGTTATGTAATGGTAGAAATGCTGTCAATCAAGGAAGAAAATGAATTGGGATTAGGATATCGTGTAGATAGTGAAGCGTGGTACATTATAAGAAATACAAACGGTGTTACGGGATTTGTAGGGGTAGGAAGTGATCCTATACCGTTATCAGATGAGGAAGCTGAAGAACTTCTGTCAAAAATAGGAATTACCGATGAAAATAAAGTGAAGTATAATATTGACTTTGAAATCGGTGAAAAAGTAATAGTAAAAAAAGATTCATTCTTAGATCAGGAAGGAGAAGTGTCCGAAATAGATTATGAGCATGGAAGAGTAAAAGTTATGCTTGAAGTTTTTGGAAGGCTGACTCCTGTAGAATTTGAATATAATGAAATTGAAAAGAAATAACAAACCAAGAGTATTTAAAGAATAATGTTAGCAAAACTTTAATTTTAAAGAAAAGTGGGAGATTTAAAAAATTCAATTACCACAGAGGAGGAAAAATGGCTAAAGAAGTAATCGGAAAGATTAAATTACAATTGGAAGCAGGGAAAGCAAATCCTGCACCACCTGTAGGACCTGCATTAGGACAGCACGGAGTAAATATTCCTGAATTTTGTAAAGCATTTAATGCTCAAACTCAAGATAAAATCGGATTTGTAATTCCGGTGGAAATATCAGTTTATGCAGATAGAAGTTTTACATTTGTATTGAAAACACCACCTGCATCGGATCTTTTGAAAAAAGCTGCTAAAACTCAAAAAGGAGCTGCTAATTCAAAAAAAGATACAGCAGGAAAAATTACAAAGGAACAATTGAAAGAAATTGCTGAAACAAAGATGCCTGACTTAAATGCGGGAAGTCTAGAAGCAGCTATGAACATAATTGCCGGGACTGCAAGAAGTATGGGAATAAAAATAGAAGAATAAGATTATATAGATTAAATATATAAATATATTCGAAAAGTTTTATATAAAATTAAAATATGAAACGGAATTGAAATCAAATAAATCAAATTTATTGTAAATATGTGAATAATTATTATATTAAGTGGAAGGTTTTTGAAAACCAATGACCACAGAGGAGGAAATAATAAATGGCAAAAAGAGGAAAAAGATATAATGATATCTCTCAAAAAGTGGATAAAATGAAGGTTTATACTCCGGAGGAAGCACTTGAACTGGTTTTTGACACTAAAAGTGCTAAATTTACAGAAACTGTTGAACTGGCAATCAGACTTGGAGTAGATCCGAGACATGCTGATCAACAAGTAAGAGGTACAGTAGTATTACCGCATGGAACAGGAAAAACAATCAAAATACTTGTAATTACTTCAGGTGATAACATCCAGAAAGCATTGAATGCAGGAGCGGATTATGCCGGAGATGATGAATATATATCAAAAATTCAAGGCGGATGGATGGACTTTGACTTAGTAATAGCGACTCCCGATATGATGCCTAAATTGGGGAAATTAGGGAAAACATTAGGGACTAAAGGATTAATGCCTAATCCTAAATCAGGAACGGTTACAACTGATGTTGAGAAAACAGTAGAAGAATTTAAAAAAGGTAAAGTAGCATTTAAAGTGGATAAATTAGGATCAATTCACCTTCCAATAGGAAAAGTAAATTTTGATAAGCAGGCTATAGTTGATAATTTTAAAGTAGCTTTAGATCAGATAATAAAATTAAAACCTGCAGCTTCAAAAGGACAATATTTAAGAACAGTTGCCATATCATTGACTATGGGGCCGGGAATTAAAATTGATCCGCTATTGGCTGGGACTTTTGCTACAAAGTAATTAAAAAAATCTTGACTTTTAAAAGAAAAAAAGTTATAATTCTTTGTCAGGAAAATTTAAAGTAGTTTCAAATTTTTTTGAATAAATAACCAAAGACAGTAGGTAGACATGTTCTATAAACCCTACCGAGGTAATAATCATATACAGAATTTAAATATAATTTTATTGTATTATACATTCGTTTTAGATATATACCTCTGGGCTTATTGTTTTTGTTTCAGAGGTTTTTAATATGAGGAGGTGAATAAATTGCCGGCACAATCAAAATTAGAAGCAGTTGAAAAGCTGACTGCCAAATTGAAAGATGCTAAAGCAATGGTTTTTGTTGATTATAGAGGAATCAGCGTAAATGAAGATACTGAACTGAGAAAACAAGCAAGAGAATCAGGAGTTGAATATTTTGTAGCTAAAAACAGACTTATGAAAATAGCTTTGAAATCAGTAGGTATTGACACGAACTTTGATGATTTATTAGAAGGTACAACATCATTTGCAATAGGTTATGAAGATGGAGTTGCACCATCCAAGTTGGTATTTAATTTCGGTAAAAAACTGAAAGATAAATTGATTATCAAAGGCGGAATGTTAAGTGGAGACAGAGTTGATACTGATACTGTTGAAGCATTGGCTAAACTGCCGTCAAGAGAAGAGTTACTCGGTCAGATTGCGTATGGACTACTTTCTCCTGTCAGAATGTTAGCTGTAGGATTATCAAACTTAGCTGAAAAAATAGAGTCAGGTGAACCGTTAGAAGCAAAAACTGAAGTGACAGAAGCTGTAGAAGCAAATTAATTAAAAATAAAAAACATGAATAAATTATTAGGAGGATAGAAATAATGGCATTTAATAAAGAACAATTTATAGAAGATTTAAAAAGCATGTCTGTACTTGAATTAAAAGAAGTAGTAGAGGCAATCGAAGAAACGTTTGGAGTTTCTGCACAACCTGTAGCTGTCGCGGGAGGAGCTGCAGCAGGAGGAGCAGGAGCTGCTGAAGAAAAAACAGAATTTGATGTAATTCTTGTATCTGCAGGAGCTGCGAAACTTGCAGTTATTAAAGAAGTAAGAGGAATAACTGGATTAGGTCTGAAAGAAGCTAAAGAATTAGTTGAAGCCGGAGGAAAAGCAGTGAAAGAAGGGGTTTCCAAAGATGAAGCTGAAGCTTTAAAAGCACAGCTTGAAGGTGCAGGAGCAACTATAGAATTAAAATAGCAATAAACAATTTATAGTAAAGACACTCTTCTTAGAGAGAGTGTCTTTTTCCACTATAAAATTGAGTAGATTACCATAAAAGGCGGAAAGCCTTTGTTTATAAGTTGTTAAGATGTCGGAATTTATTCTTTGTTGTATTAATTTTTAAGTTAAAATTAAATTAATTCGAGGATATGTTCTTTAATATAGGGAGGAATTTTTTAAATGAACAAACTTATTGAAAGATATAGTTTTGGGAAAATAATAGATAGAGGAGAAATGCCTCATTTTTTGGAATTTCAAATAAACTCTTATGAAGATTTTTTACAAGCTAAAGTAATACCGCAAAAAAGAGAAAATAAAGGCTTAGAGGGAATTTTCAATGAAATTTTTCCAATTGAATCAAGTAACGGTTTATTAAAACTGGAGTATTTATGGTATGAAATACATGATAACGACGAACCTCTGAATGACGAACTGGAATGTAAAAAAAGAGGAAAAACATATTCAGGACAGTTAAAAGTAAGACTAAAACTGACAAATAAAAGAACTCAGGAAATACAGGAAACATTAGTACATTTTGGAGATATACCGTTAATGACTGAGCAAGCTACATTTGTGATTAACGGAGCTGAAAGAGTCGTTGTTTCACAATTACATAGATCGCCGGGTGTCACTTTTAATAAAGAGTTAAATATTCAAACTGGTAAAGATGTGTTTATTGGGAAAATAATTCCGTATAAAGGAACATGGCTGGAGTTTGAAACTGATAAAAACGATATTTTAAATGTAAAAATTGATAGAAGAAAGAAAGTATTAGCTACAGTGTTTTTAAAAGCTGTGGATTTTTTCAATGATAATGCGGAAATAATGGATGAATTTTTTGAAGTGAAGGAAATAGAATTGACTCCTCTTTATAAAAAATATAAAGGTGAGGAGCTTGAAGATATACTTAGAAGCAAGCTTGAAGGAAGCTTTAATAAGGAAGACATTTTAGATGAAGAAACCGGGGAATTTATTTCTGAAGCTGAAGAACTTATAGATAGTGTAGTTGTTGAAAAATTGATTGAAAATAAAGTCGAAAAAATAAAAATGTGGGAAGTAAAACCTGAAGACAGAGTAATAGCTAATTCACTAATACATGATAGCACAAAGACTAATGATGAGGCAGTTATAGAAGTATTCAGAAAATTGAGACCGGGAGATTTGGTAACTGTAGAAAGTGCCAGATCACTTGTAAAACAGATGTTCTTTAATCCTCAAAGATATGATTTGGCAAACGTGGGAAGATATAAAATAAACAAGCGCCTTAAACTTGACTTACCCGAAGATGAAATAGTACTGACGAAAGAGGATGTACTTCAGACAATAAATTATGTAAGAAACCTTGCAAACGGAGAAGGATATACAGATGATATTGACAATCTTTCCAACAGAAGGGTGAGAGGAGTTGGAGAATTGCTCTCTATACAGGTTAAGGGTGGAATGATGAAAATGGCTAAAATGGTTAAGGAAAAAATGACTATTCAGGACATTACGACTCTAACACCTCAAAGTTTGCTAAACACAAAACCTTTAAATGCTCTAATTCTTGAATTTTTTGGAAGCGGACAATTGTCTCAATTTATGGATCAATCGAATCCTCTTGCCGAACTGACACATAAAAGAAGAATATCAGCATTGGGACCAGGGGGACTTTCAAGAGAAAGAGCGGGATTTGAAGTTCGTGACGTTCACAATTCACACTATGGAAGAATTTGTCCTATAGAAACACCGGAAGGACCAAACATAGGTCTTATAGGGTCTCTTTCCACATATGGGAAAGTGAATAAATACGGATTTATAGAAACTCCGTTTGTAAAAATAGAAAATGGAAAAGCAAATTTTAATGACATAGAATATTTAGGTGCGGATGAAGAAGAAGGGCTTTTTATTGCACAGGCTGATACACTTATTGATGAGGACGGGAATTTTTTGACTGATGAAGTTGTATGTAGATATGGTGAAGAAATAGTTCATATTGAAAAATCAAAGGTAGATCTTCTGGATGTTTCGCCTAAGCAGCTTGTATCAGTATCGGCAGGATTAATACCATTTCTTGAACATGATGATGCCAACAGGGCACTAATGGGATCAAATATGCAACGACAGGCTGTGCCTCTATTAAAAACCGAAGCACCTTATGTAGGAACGGGGCTTGAAAGAAAAGTGGCAATAGATTCGGGAGCGGTAATAACTTCAAAAGCTACAGGAAAAGTTACATATGTCGATGCAAATAAAATTATAGTGACTGATAAAACGGGTAAAGAATATACTCACAGATTACTGAACTTTGAAAAGTCAAATCAATCAATGTGTTTACATCAAAAGCCTATTACTGATGTAGGTGTAAAAGTAAAAAAAGGTGATATTATTGCAGACGGACCTTCAACAGCCGGAGGAGATTTGGCTCTCGGAAAAAATATACTTTTGGCATTTATGCCTTGGGAAGGGTATAATTTCGAGGATGCGATTTTAATATCTGAAAGACTGAGAAAAGATGATGTATTTACGTCACTCCACATAGAAGAATTTGATATTGAAGCGAGAACTACAAAACTTGGAGATGAAGAAATAACAAGGGAAATTCCTAACGTTTCTGAAGAAGCATTGAGAAACCTTGACGAAAATGGAATAATAAGAATAGGTGCTCATGTAACTCCTGATGATATTCTTGTGGGAAAAGTAACACCTAAAGGTGAAAGTGAACCTCCTGCAGAAGAAAAACTTTTAAGGGCTATTTTCGGAGAAAAGGCAAAAGATGTTAGAGATACATCATTAAGATTGCCTCACGGAGTAAAAGGAACAGTTGTAGATGTCCTTGAATTATCTAAAGAAAATGGAGATGATTTAAAGGCAGGAGTAAATAAACTTGTAAGAGTATATATAGCAGAAAAAAGAAAAATAATGGTTGGAGATAAAATGTCCGGACGTCATGGAAATAAAGGGGTTGTTTCAAGAGTATTGCCTATCGAAGATATGCCGCATTTGGAAAATGGAACTCCGATAGATGTATGTATAAATCCTCTTGGAGTACCGTCACGTATGAATATAGGGCAGGTATTGGAAGTGCATTTGGGGCTTGCCATAGGAGATATTGATAAATATGTAGCGACACCTGTATTTGACGGAGCGGGAGAAGAAGATGTGAAAGACTATCTGGAAGAAGCGGGATACAGCCGAACGGGTAAAGTAAAGCTTATAGACGGAAGAACGGGAGAACCTTTTGATAATCCCGTAACAGTTGGAAGAATGTATATGCTGAAACTTCATCACCTTGTTGAAGATAAAATGCATGCAAGAGCAATAGGACCTTATTCACTGGTAACTCAACAACCTTTGGGAGGAAAAGCACAGTTTGGAGGACAAAGATTGGGAGAAATGGAAGTATGGGCTCTTGAGGCATACGGAGCTTCAAATATACTTCAGGAAATGCTTACTGTAAAATCTGACGATATAAGCGGAAGAACAAAAACATATGAAGCAATAGTAAAAGGACAATCGATGCCTGAAGCCGATGCACCTGAATCATTTAAAGTATTAATAAAGGAATTTCAGTCTTTAGGACTTGATGTAACTCTTTACGATAAAGAAGGAGAAGCAATAGAACTGGATAAAAATACAGAACTGTAATTGCATTTAGGATAGAAATTGTAAATTTTAAAATTGATTTATAAGGTATATTAAAGTTTAAATTAGTATAAATTATAACTGAAATATTTTAAAAATAATTCGGAGAAAAATGAAAAGACGGATATTAATTTATGCAGATGAAGGAACAAGTGAAATCGGTGTTTCTTCTCTGCTTACGGCATGTAAAACTAAATTGGGACTGGAAGCAAAGAGAGTCAGTTCAGAAGATATAAAAAACGGAATTTTAAAAACAACAGATATATTTGTAATCCCGGGAGGAGCAGACATACCTTACTGTAAAAAATTGAACGGTGAAGGAAATCGGAAAATAATCGAGTATGTAGATGCAGGAGGTCTATATATAGGTATTTGTGCAGGAGCTTATTATGCTTGCCGAAGAATAAATTTCAAAGGTGAGGAGTATACTATTAAAGGTGAAAGGGAACTCGGATTTTTTCAAGGAACTGCAAAAGGTTCTCTGGCTTCATTGACAAATGGGAATTATTTTAATGAAAAAAGCAATTCCAAGAAAATGGTTTCATTAAAATTCAAAGGAAAATCTGAAATATATAAAAACGAAGTGTATTATTATCATGGCGGACCTACATTTATTCCGGATAAGGAAGGGAAAATTGATAATAAATATAGCGAGAGAAATTATCAAATAATAGCCCGATTCAGAAATGGAATGCCTGCAATAATAGCAGGTACAAAAGGTAAAGGAAAATATTTTTTATCAAGTATACATTTCGAATTACAGAAAAATATCTATGAGGAACTGGTTGTAAAAAAAACAGGTAAAGCTGACTATCCCATAGAAAAAGAAATATGCAAATATATGAAGAGTAACTACGGAGACAGAATTTGGGAAGAAATAAGAAAAATAATCTGATAAAAATTTAAAAATTATCAATTTTATAAAAAATATATCGAAAACATACTGTAAATAACAAATTCAAAATTATAAATTATTTAAAATTTACAAAAATTATTCAAACTTTAAAGATATAGTTTTGCCGTTTTTAATTAAAAAACGGAAAATAAAGAATTGAGGAGGCTCTTATTAATGAGTATAAGAGATTTTGACAGTATTCAAATCAAATTGGCATCACCTGAGAAAATTTTGGAATGGTCTTATGGTGAAATAACAAAAGCCGAAACAATAAACTATAGAACTTTGAAACCTGAAATGGATGGACTGTTCTGTGAAAGAATATTCGGACCGTCAAAGGACTATGAATGTTCATGTGGAAAATACAAAAGAATGAGATACAAAGGAATGACTTGTGAAAAATGCGGTGTTGAAGTTACAACTTCAAAAGTGAGAAGAGAAAGAATGGGTCACATCAAACTTGCTACACCTATTGCACATATATGGTACTCCAAGGGAACTCCAAACAAAATGAGCCTTTTATTGGGTATAAGTACAAAAGAGCTTGAATCGGTTCTCTATTTTTCAAGATATATTGTAACGGACAAAGGAGATACTGAACTTGAAAAAGGTCAAATATTGACTGACAGAGAATATAAGATGTATGAAAGTCAGTATAAAAACGGATTTACTGCAAAAATGGGAGCAGAAGGTATATTAAAACTTCTTGAAGAAATAAATTTACAGGAACTTGAAAAAGAACTTGAAAAAGAAATGGAAATTGTAAATTCTTCCCAAAAAAGAAAGAAAATAATAAAGAGATTAAAAATAGTAAGAGATTTAATACTGGCAGAAAACAGACCTGAATGGATGATTTTAACAGTTCTACCGGTTATACCTGCAGACTTGAGACCCATGGTACAGCTTGATGGAGGAAGATTTGCAACATCAGATTTGAATGATTTGTACAGAAGAGTTATAAATAGAAATATAAGATTAAAGAAACTGATGTCCATTAAAGCACCTGAAATAGTAATAAAAAATGAGAAAAGAATGCTTCAGGAAGCTGTTGATGCACTCATAGATAACGGGAGAAGAGGAAAACCTGTAGTTACACAAAATAATAGAGAGTTGAAATCACTTTCAGATATGCTTAAAGGAAAACAGGGAAGATTTAGACAGAATCTTTTGGGAAAAAGGGTGGATTATTCAGGAAGATCGGTTATAGTAGTGGGACCTAACTTGAAAATGAATCAATGTGGACTTCCTAAAAAGATGGCACTTGAGCTTTATAAGCCATTTTTAATGAGAGAACTTGTTAAAAGAGAATTGGCCACAAATATAAAAACTGCAAAGAAAATGGTTGAAGAAGAAGATGAAAATGTATGGGAACTCATAGAAGAAATTATAAAAAATCATCCTGTACTTTTAAATCGAGCTCCGACACTTCACAGACTTTCAATACAGGCATTTGAACCTACATTGATTGAAGGAAAAGCCATAAGACTCCATCCTTTAGTATGTTCTGCATTCAATGCTGACTTTGATGGTGATCAGATGGCGGTTCACCTTGTATTGTCCAATGAAGCGCAAATGGAAGCCAAACTTCTGATGCTTGCTACAAACAATATACTTGCTCCGTCAAGCGGGAAACCTATTGCCGTGCCGTCACAGGATATGGTTATGGGGTGTTACTATATGACAAAAGAAAGAAAAGGGGAAAAAGGGGAAGGAAAATCATTTTCCAATAAAAATCAGCTAATTACCGCATATCAGAGTAAACAGGTAGACACTCATGCTCTGGTTAAAGTAAGAATAGACGGGGAAATTATAGAAACAACTCCCGGAAGACTTATATTCAATACAATGCTTCCGAAAGAAGTAAGAGATTATTCAAAAACTTTCGGAAAAGGAGAACTTGGGAAGCTGATAGCCGATTTATATAAAAAGTTTGGGTTTGAAAAAACATCTGAGCTAATAGATAAAATTAAAAACTTCGGATTCCATCATGGAACTCTTGCAGGAATTACAGTAGGAATAGAAGACCTTGAGATACCTGAATCCAAAAAGGGAATTTTGGAACAGGCAGAAAAAGATGTTGCTGAAGTTGAGGAACAGTACAAATCGGGAGAAATCATAGATGCTGAAAGATACAGAAGAACAGTCGCCATATGGTCTGAAGCGGTAGATAAGGTTACTCACGAAATGATGGACAACCTTGATGAATTTAACCCTGTGTATATGATGGCAAATTCAGGAGCCAGAGGTTCAGTAGCTCAGATGAGACAGCTCGGAGGGATGAGAGGACTTATGGCGGATACTCAAGGACGAATAATAGAAATACCTATAAAAGCCAACTTCAGGGAAGGACTGAATATACTGGAATTTTTCATGTCATCTCACGGAGCGAGAAAAGGTCTGGCAGATACAGCATTAAGAACTGCCGATTCGGGATATCTTACAAGAAGACTTGTAGATATTTCTCACGAAGTTATAGTAAATCATGATGATTGCGGATGTGAAGAGGGTATTCTAGTTTCGGATCTGATTGATGCAGGGAATGTTATTGAAAGATTAAGCGAAAGAATATATGGAAGAACTCTAGCAGAAGATCTTGTACATGAAGGTGAAGTTATAGCGGAAAGAAATACAATGATAATGGAAGATCTTATTAAGAAAATAGAAGAGCTTGAAATAAGAGAAGTAAAAATAAGAACACCGTTGACATGTAAGCTGGAAAAAGGAGTATGTAAAAAATGTTACGGCCTTGATTTATCTAATCATAAGGAAATTCTTAAAGGAGAAGCGGTAGGAGTTATTGCCGCTCAGTCAATAGGAGAACCGGGAACGCAGCTTACAATGCGTACTTTCCATACAGGAGGAGTTGCAACTGCGGCGGCAGTACAATCTAATTATAAAGCTGATGTGTCAGGAAAAGTAAAACTGAAAGATATTACAACCCTTGAAAATGAAAAAGGAGTAGAAGTGGTAGTATCTCAGACAGGAAGAATAATAATAGGAAAACATAGATATGAAATACCGTCAGGAGCTGTTTTAAAAGTGAAAGATGGAGAAAATGTGAAAAAAGGTCAAATTTTAGTGGAATTTGATCCGTATCAGGTTCCTATAATTACATCTGAAGCAGGAAAAATAGAATTCAGAGATATTTATGTAAGAGAAAATATAGATGTGAAATACGGAGTTACAGAAAGAATTGCTATAAAACCTGTAGAAAGTAACGATGTAAACCCGAGAATAATAATATATAATAAAAATAAGAAAGTTGCTGAATACAACATACCTTACGGAGCGTATCTTATGGTAAAAGAAGGAGATAGTGTAAAAAAGGGTCAAATAATAACAAAAATACTTAAAACGGGAGAAGGAAATAAAGATATTACAGGAGGTCTGCCAAGAGTACAGGAATTATTTGAAGCAAGAAATCCTAAAGGAAAAGCGACTTTATCCGAAGTATCGGGACGTGTTATTTTTTCTGACAAGAAGAAAAAAGGGATGAGACTTATTACAATAGAAGATCCTGAAAACGGGAAAGTAATAAAAGAATACACTGTTCCCGTAGGAGAGCATCTTGTAGTGACAAATGAAATGCTGATTGAGAAAGGAGCAAAAATAACGGACGGTCCTGTATCTCCTCACGATATACTTAAAATAAAAGGTCTCGTTGCAGCCCAGCAATTTATCCTTGAATCAGTACAACAGGTATATAGAGAGCAAGGCGTACCTATAAATGATAAACATATAGAAATAATAGTAAAACAGATGTTTCAGAAAGTAAAAATAAAAGAAGCGGGAGATTCCCTTTTTCTTGAAGATGAATTAATTGACAAAAAAATTGTGGAAAGAGAAAATGAAACTTTGGTTTCTAAAGGGAAAAATCCTGCAACTTATGAACCTGTGATACAGGGGATAACTAAAGCCGCTGTAAATACGGAAAGCTTTATTTCCGCAGCTTCTTTCCAAGAAACAACAAAAGTTCTTGCAAATGCTGCAATTGAAGGAAAGATAGATAGACTTGAAGGGATGAAAGAAAACGTAATTATCGGTAAGAGAATGCCGGGAGGAACAGGCTTTAAAGATTATAAACATATTAAAGTGGAACTGAAAAATGGAGATTCCGGTAACATTGATATTGAAAATATTAGAGAAGAAAAAAATGGAAATATTTCAAATGCGGAAATTATAGAGGAATAATATGAAAACTTTAAATATAGGATTTAATAATTTTGTTATTGATGAACATGTTATAAGTATAATTGTTCCTGATACAGCACCGGCTAGAAGATTGAGAGAAGATGCCAAAAACCGTGATTCTCTTATAGATGCCACAGCAGGAAGAAAAACAAGGGCAATAATAATAATGGATAACGGTTTTGTCATCTTATCTGCAGTAAATGTTGATACATTGATCCAGAGAATAGAGCAGAATAATAAATAATGTTTGTCAGAGGCGGTTCAAGTTATGAAAAAAGGTAAACTTATTATAGTGTCGGGACCAAGCGGTTCGGGCAAATCTACAGTAACGAAAATAGTAAAAGACAGACTGAATGTTCCTTTGTCGGTTTCGGCAACTACAAGAAAACCGAGAACGGGAGAAATTAATGGAAAAGATTATTTTTTCCTGACAGAAGAGGAATTTAAGAAAAAAATTGAAAATGATGAATTTTATGAATATGCTAACGTTCACGGAAATTATTACGGTACATTAAAAGAAACTGTACAAGAAAATCTTAATAAAGGTCTTGATGTAATATTGGAAATAGATGTTCAGGGTGCATTGATTGCGAAAGAAAAAAAGAAAGATGCGGTTCTTGTATTTTTTAAGACAAAAGATATACACGTATTGGAAGACAGACTCAGAAAACGTAAAACAGATTCTGAAGAAATTATAAAAGTAAGGTTGAAAAATGCCTTGAAAGAATTGAAATATGAAAGCAGATATGATTTTACTATAATAAATGAAGATATAGAAAATTCCTGCCAGGAACTTATTGACATAATTAATAGATAAAATGGAGGAAAAAATGAAAAAAGATAAAATAACTATTGATGATTTGCTGACAAAAATACCTAATAAATATGAACTTGCAATAGTTGCAGGTAAAGTTGCAAAAGAAGAGTTTATAAAGGGTCATGATAAATTTAAAATAATGGATAATGTATTCCGTGATATTATGGATGATGAAATTGAAGTGAAAAAATAAATAAATTTGAATTAAAGACATTGACTATTAAAAAATATAAAATATACTTATAGTGAAAAGTTTAATG
This sequence comes from Leptotrichia sp. OH3620_COT-345, assembly GCF_003932895.1. Lineage (NCBI taxonomy): Bacteria > Fusobacteriati > Fusobacteriota > Fusobacteriia > Fusobacteriales > Leptotrichiaceae > Leptotrichia > Leptotrichia sp. OH3620_COT-345. Next base: position 67,962 of record NZ_RQYW01000005.1, read on the forward strand.
TTTGGGAGATCTTAAATGTATAAAGATACCGAAATACAGAAACTTATAGATAATTTGGATATAGTTCAAGTTATCGGGGAATACGTCACATTAAAAAAAACAGGTGCAAATTATAAGGGGTTATCTCCTTTTAAAGAAGAAAGAACGCCTTCATTTGTAGTAAGTCCCACAAAAAATATATTTAAAGACTTCAGTACTAATATAGGAGGAAATGTAATTTCTTTCTATATGAAAATTAATAATATCAGTTTCTATGAAGCAATAGAAGAGTTGTCCAGAAAATATAACATTTCATTAAATAAAATAAATAACGATCGAAAAAAAGAAGACCATGATTTTCGTTATTATGAAATAATGAAAGAAGCTCATCTATTTTTCAAGAAGAATATATTCGATTCTGATAAAGCCATGGAATATATGAATAATCGAGACTTTTCCAAAGAAGAGATACAAAAATTTGAAATAGGATTTTCACCTGATTCATGGGACAGCTTATTTACTTACCTTAAAGAAAAAGGGTATAATGAAAAGGAACTTTTAGAATTGGGATTAATACGGAAAAATGATAAAGGGAATGTATTTGATTATTTCAGGAATAGAATAATATTCCCTATTTACAACAATATGATGAAATTAACAGGATTCGGAGGAAGGACTATAGAAAATAGTTCAGACATTCCTAAATATCTTAATTCTCCTGATTCAAAAATATTCAAAAAAGGAAAGGAACTTTTTGGATTATATAATAGGGGAGAAAATATAAAGAAAAAGGGACTTGCTATTTTAATGGAAGGTTATCTCGATGTATTAACTGCTCAAAAAAACGGTTTCATAAATTCTGTTGCTAGCCTTGGTACGGCGTTTACTCAAGAACAGGCACAGCTATTAAAAAAATATACGAATAATGTTATAATAGCCTATGATAATGATAACGCAGGAAAAGAAGCAGTAATAAAAGCAGGAAATATACTTAAAAAATACGATTTTAATGTGAGATGTCTTCAAATTGAAGGAGAAGTAAAAGATCCTGATGAATATTTAAGGAAATATGGTAGAAAAAATTTTCTTGAAATACTGAAAACATCAAAAAATATTTTTGAGTTTCTATATGATTATTTTTCAGAAAATCTTAACCTAAATGACATATCAGGAAAAAAAGAAATCATTAAAAAATTTAAGGAATTTTTTTCAAATATAACCAATAAAACCGAAAGCAATTTATATTTGAATAAACTGTCCATAGAATTAAGTGTGGATAGGGAAATTCTTTCAGAGGAACTTTCCGGTAATCTGTTAAAAAAATATAGATATAAAAATTCAGCATTAAAAAGAAAAAAGGAAACAGTCATGACAAAGCTTCCTAAAGAGGAAAAATACGATAAACTTGAAAAGGAAACTTTGAAATTTATGCTGAAATATAAAAATGACAGCGGATTAAAAAGTAAAATATATTGTGAACAGTTTGAAAAAAAAATTTTTTCAAATATTATTTATGGAGAAATTTTTGAAAAATTAAAGGAAATAGAATTTAATATAGGAAGTTTGAATAATTTGATGTTGGAAGAAGAAGAAAAAGAACTTATAACAACGCTTAAATTACAAGCAGAAATTGAAATGTTTAATGAAGAAAGACAATATAAAGATATTTTCGTGGGATGGTTTTTGAGGGAAGTTGATTTCATGAAAGAAATTATTGAAAAAAAAGATAAATCTTATATAGTACTCCAACGATTAAAATCCGAATTAAAAACAATTCATAACATTAATGAAATTGAAGAAATGTATAAAGAATTTAAATTGATAAGGAGATCAGATTATGTCTGAGAAAAAAGAAAATCTAAAAAATAGTCTCGCAAATTTAATAAAACAGGCAAGAGAAAAAAAAGTAGTCAGCTATGAAGAGATTAATTCAATCTTATCGGTCGGATTTTCAACACAGAAAATAGATCAGTTAATAAAAAAACTTCAAGATGACGGAGTAAACATTGTCGATACCTTAAAGGAGAAGGAAGAGCTTGTAAAAGTTTTAGAAATTCCTGAAAATTCTCAAAAAATTGGAGTTATAGCTCTTGAAGATACTGAAGATGAATTTATTGAAAGTGAAATAGATGATTCTGAAGTTGATAAATTATTACAGACTGATTTACTTAAAATAGCTGAAAGTATGGACGTAGATGAGCCTATAAAAATGTATTTAAGAGAAATAGGACAGATACCTCTGCTCAGTTATGAAGAAGAGATAGAATATGCTCAGAGAGTTCTTAACGGGGACGAAGAAGCGAAACAGAAGTTAATTGAATCTAACCTTAGGCTTGTTGTAAGTATTGCTAAAAAGCATACAAATAGAGGTCTTAAAATGTTGGATCTCATACAAGAAGGAAATATGGGACTGATGAAGGCTGTAGAAAAATTTGAATATGAAAAAGGATTCAAGTTTTCAACATATGCTACATGGTGGATAAGACAGGCAATTACTCGTGCTATAGCTGATCAGGGAAGGACTATAAGAATTCCTGTACATATGATAGAAACAATAAATAAAATAAAAAAAGAAAGCAGGATTATTTTACAGGAAACAGGGAAAGAGCCTACTGCCGAAGAATTGGCTAAAAAACTTGAAATACCTGTAGATAAAGTAAAAAATATACTTGAAATGAATCAAGATCCCATATCTCTTGAAACTCCTGTAGGAAGTGAAGAAGACAGTGAACTTGGAGATTTTGTAGAAGACGATAAATTTTTAAATCCTTATGATGCAACAACACGTGTATTACTTAAAGAACAACTTGATGAAATTTTAAAAACTTTAAATGAAAGAGAAGAAATGGTTCTCAGATATAGATATGGTTTAGATGACGGTTCTCAGAAAACATTGGAGGAAGTAGGGAAAATATTTAATGTTACAAGGGAACGTATCAGACAGATTGAAGTAAAGGCATTAAGAAAATTAAGACATCCAAGCAGAAGAAAAAAATTGGAAGATTATAGGAGCTGAGTATTTACAAGGCTCCTTTAATAATAAGCGTTTTTAAATTATAACATAGGACAAGGGGAGAAAATGTTAAGAAGAATAATAGATGATATAAAGAAAAAGGGAAATTTCAGTTTTGAAAAAATAATAGAAGATAATAATTTGTCAGATGATGATTTTTTTGAGATATTAAAGTATATTTATGTCGAAAACATACCGGAAATAAGAACTTCTGTTGATAATAATGATTTTATAGTTCTGGAAAATGAAAATTTCTATATTGAGGAAAAAGACATTATAAAGTCATATTTGGAAGATATAAAAGAAAAATATAAAAAATGTAATAAATCAGAAAATAAAAAAGAAAACAGTAAAATTGAAAATGAGGAATTAATAGACAAATATCTGAAGGTAGCTGTAAAAGAAAGTCTACTTTATTCAAAATTCGGATTTTCCTTTTTAGACACTGTACAGGAAGCTACTTTGGGTATAATGTCGGGAATTAATTATTATGATAGGATAATGGAAATATCAAAAGAACCTGAATTTTTTGTGAAAAATTTTGCAGTAAAGTATATTCTTGAATTTCAGAAAAATTTATTGAAAGATATAAAAGCTTCAGAGCTTTCATATATTCTTTATCTAAAAGTAAAAGCAGATAGAGAAACAGGAAAAAATATAGAAGAAATAAGCAGGCAAATGAATGTGACTTCCGAATATATAGAAGATTTAGAAAGACTTTTTGATGGGATAAAACCTGAAGAATTGATAGGAAATGAAGAAATTCTTGAAAAAGCTGATAAAATAACACAGATGTATATACTTGAAAATATTCCTAAAAAATTAAATTATTTAGATGAAAAAATTCTTGTTATGTCTTATGGATTGGAAGATAAAGTATATAATGAAAAAGAAATAGCAAAAATTCTTAATATTTCAACTCATAATGTAAATATATTAAAAGAAAAAGCGATAAACAAACTATCTATAGATTTACTGAAAAATGAATTTACAAGAAATACTGAAGAAAAAGATTATATAATAAATTAAAAGGAGAAAGTCCGATGAAATTAAGAAAAATAATGGGAGAATTGTTCTCAATATATAATCCGAAAGTTGCTGAAGAGTGGGACAATGTCGGCTTGCTACTGGGAAATGAAAATTCTGAAATAAATAAAATAATGGTATGTCTTGATATTACTGAAAAAGCTATAAATGAAGCAATAAGCAGAAAAGTGGACCTTATAATTTCTCATCACCCGTTTATATTTTCAGGGATAAAAAGAATAACTGATGAAACGGAATTGGGAAGGAAAATATTGAAATTGGCTGAAAATAGGATAGCAGTTTATTCTATACATACAAATGCTGATTTCGCCATAAACGGATTAAATGACTTTGTTATGGATAAACTTAAATTAGATGGAGAAATGTATATATTCAATGAATTTGAATTTGATGATTACAATTATATAAAAAATAAAAATGAAAAAATAAAGTGTGGTTCGGTAAGAATAAAAGTTCTTAACAATGAAATGGAATTAGTAGATTTGATTGAGCAAATAAAGACAAATCTCGGTCTTGATTATGTGAGATATGCGGGGGAAAATAGAAATATTCGGAAAATAGGTCTTGTAACAGGAGGAGGAAGTTCTTTTCTGAAAGATATAAAAAAAGATATTGATGTTTTTTTGACAGGAGATTTGAGACATCATGAAGCACTTGACACAATTGAAGAAGGAGGGATACTTGTTGATATAGGTCATTATGAAAGTGAGTATCTTTTTGTTGATCTTATGGAACTTCAATTATCAAAATTTTTTGAAGGTGAAATAATAAAATATTTTGGAGAAGTAGTTTTTAAATTAGGGTAAAATTGGAATTTTTTTCGTGAGGGCTCACACCTTCCAGCTATCAACTATAAAATTTTTTAAATCTCAAAAATAATCATTATACTTAAAAAAAACAGAAAATTCAATGTGTTCAGACAATTATTTTTTTAATCGGTATAATTCATATTTTTTCAGAAAAAATTTCGGATGTCGGGGGATTAACAAAGAGTAACATAATTTATAGTTAAAATTGAAAATCTTATATGAGAATACAGGATTTTCTTTTTTATATTTTTACAAAAAAGTTTACAAAAGATTTGTTAGAGTTTTTTCAAAAAGTATCAAAAATAGGTTTATAAGTTTGAAAAAAATTTTAAAATAATAAAAAATAAAGGAGTAGCTAACCCGGAAAAAATTTTTAAAAGTTATGATTACTTATAAATAATTTTAAAAAATTTGGAGGTAAAATAAAAGTTTTATTACAAATATTAACAGTATCAACAAGTGTATCAAATATTTTAAAAATAACTGTAGATATACCAAAGCATATTTCAGAATTCTATGGGAAGCAACGAATAAAAACAGAAATTGTAAAGGATAAAGGCTGAAATGAAATAGAAAAATGTAAACTAAAAATGAAAAGCAGTGAATAAATGGGAATATTACAAAGGAAATAATTTTAATAAAACTAAAGAGTATAAAAAATAAAAAAACGGCAAAATGAAAAAAGAACACATAAAAAATGGAAAAATATAGAAATAAATTTTACAATATTATAGATAATAAAAGTAGAGGTAAGATAATGACTAAAAGAAGAATTTTAATATTATTAACAGTAATTTTACTTTTAAATTCATGTGTAGCTGTGGTTGCAGGAGCTGCAGGAGGTGCAGTAGGCTATTATTGCGGAACTACATCAAAATGTGATGGAAAATAAAAATATAATTTAGTATTTATTTTCATCTCAAAAAATGATAAAATAACGAAGGTTTCGGAGTCAATCGCCTGATTTATTTTAGGAGGAAAGTCCGGACTTCATAGGGTAAAAGAGGCAGCTAACGGCTGCTGGGAGAAATCCTAAGGAAAGTGCCACAGAAATAAACCGCTCGTAATGAGTAAGGGTGAAAAGGCGGTGTAAGAGACCCCCGGTAATTTAAGAAATTAAGTTAGCCAAGGTAAACCCCTCTTGAAGCAAGAATAAATAGAAAGCAGTATAGAAGCGACCCGTTTCTGCTTATAGGGTAATTCGCTGAAATCGTGAAGTGATTCACGGTTTAGATAAATGATTGATAAAAACAGAATCCGGCTTATCCCGAAACCTTTTTAAATTAACTGTTCTAAATAAATTTATATTTATTTAAAAACAGTTTTTTTATATCTCCAGATTTTGATTATATAATATTTTACGAGAGTCAAAAGGAAATAAAAAAGAATATTAAAAAATAAATTTATTGTATTATGTTTTTATAATGAATATTAAAAAAATTAATTTAATTGATAATACTTATCATATATTTGAAAATAGAATTGATAAAGGATAGAAATATCGTCGAAATAAAATTTACAATTTAAATTATTTAGTAGAAAAAATCAGCTAAAAATGTTACAATTACAATAAATAAATTAAATTAAGAGGCGAATATGGAAAAAACTTCAAAAAACAGTAGCCCGGAATATAATAAAATACTAAACAAAGTCAAAAAAGTAAAAATAATAAAGAATAAATTTGTGAAGGAAGAGTTGTTGACAGAGTTTTATATTTACATGAAAAAGAATAAAATAATAGAAGTTGTAGACGTGAAAAACGCAGATTTGATAGTATCTTTTGGAGGTGACGGAACTATTCTCATTGCAGCTAAAGAAACAATAAAAAAAGATATTCCCATATTAGCTGTAAATATGGGAACAGTAGGGTATATGGCAGAAATAAAACCTGAAAATGCTGTGGAAATGCTTGAAAAATATGAAAGAAGTCAATGCATAATTGATGAAAGGGCATTTCTTGAGATAGAATACAACGATAATATTTTTTACGCACTAAACGAACTGTTAATAATAAAAGGAGGCCTTGTTTCACATTTAATCAATGTGGAAGTATATTCAAATAGTATTTTGGTAAATAAATATCGAGCAGATGGTGTTATAGTAGCAACGCCTACAGGTTCTACAGCATATTCACTTTCAGCCGGAGGCTCAATAGTACATCCAAGCCTGAATGCAGTGTCTATCACACCTCTGCTTCCTCAAAGTCTTACCGCAAGACCGATTATAGTCGATGGAAAAGATAAATTGAGCTTTAAAGTATACACGAGGGATAATGATGCACATTTGAATATAGATGGAAGCCAATGTTTTCATATAAAACCTTCAGATAAGATAAATGCCGTTTTATCTCAAAAAAGGGTAAAAATTATAAGAACTGAAAATAGCGATTATTACAATATATTGAGGGAAAAATTGAAGTGGGGGAAAACCCTTTAAAACAAAGTGGGATTAATAGAAAAGGTGAGAGGAAAATGCTAAGAGAATTAAGACTGAATAATTTAGCAATAATAAAGAATCTTGATTTGGAATTCAACGAAAATTTAATAGCTCTTACAGGAGAAACCGGAGCCGGAAAGTCAATTATATTAGATGGAATTTCTTTGCTTATAGGTGAAAGAAATCAGGCAGATATGATAAGGACAGGGGAAGAGAGCCTTCTAGCAGAGGGAGTTTTTGATTTGAACCAAAATCAAATAAAAAGGCTGAATAGGCTTGGATTTGACATAGAAGATAACGAACTTATAATTTCAAGATATTTTGATAGAAATTCAAAATCAAAAGTAATTGTAAACGGAATAAGAATGACAGTTTCAAAGTTGAAAGAACTTATGGGGAATATTCTTGATTTAGTAGGGCAGCATGAGCATCAGTTTCTTTTAAATAAAAATTTTCATATGAATTTGCTTGACAAATTTTTAGGGAAAGAAGGTATAGAGCTAGCAAAAAAAATGAAAGAAAATGTTTCTGATTTAAAAAAACTGAAAAATAAAATAGAAGAAATTGAAACGGAAAAAGAAAAAATAAGTGAAAAAAAAGATATACTGGAATTTCAGTTTAATGAAATCAATAATCTTAATTTAAAGGTAAATGAGGATAATGAGTTAGAAGCCGAATATAAAGTACTATTCAATGCAGGAAAAATAGGTGAGAAATTGGAAGACTCTCTACAAAGGCTGAAAGAAGGGGAGTATTCGATTTTAAATTCTTTGGGAAAAATAAAGAAAAATTTTGAACAGCTTTCAAGTATATCAGAAACATATACTGAACTGAAAGAAAAAGTTGAAAGTATTATATATGATGTAGAAGATATTTCTTATACTATTGAAGATTTTACAAGGGAAACACAAACGGATGATGCAAGATTGGAAAAAGTTGTTGAAAGAATAGATCGGATTAATAAACTCAAGCTGAAATACGGAGCCACAATAGAAGAAATACTTACCTATAAAGATAATATTGCAAAAAAGCTGTCACTTATAAATTTTGAAAATGATGAACTTGAACAACTTAAAAAAGAAAAAAAGGAAAAAACACAGGAATACTTTGTATACAGCGGAAAATTGAGCGGATTGAGAAAAAATATAGCTGAGAAACTTGAAGATACTATAAATAAACAGCTGAAAGATTTAAATATGGAAAATGCACAGTTTAAAGTGACTTTTTCTGAAAAAAGAGTTATAAGCTCCAGAGGGACTGATGATGTGGAATTTATGATGACTACAAATCCGGGGGAAAGTTTTAAATCACTTTCAAAAATTGCTTCAGGAGGTGAAGTTTCACGAATAATGCTTGCGTTAAAAACTGTATTTTCAACTGTTGATAATATATCAGTTCTGATATTTGATGAAATAGATACAGGAATTTCAGGAGAAACAGTAAGAAAAGTAGCTGAAAAACTGAAAGAACTTTCCAAAAATGTACAGGTAATATGTGTTACACATTCACCTCAAATTGCCGCAAAGGCAAATCAACAGTTTTTCATAAAAAAACAAATTGAAAATAATTTGACCGAAACGAAAGTCTATGAATTGAATACGGAAGAACGTATAAAGGAAATAGCAAGAATAATATCAGGGGATAATATAACCGAGACTTCTATTAATCATGCCAAAGAGATTATGGAGCTGTAATGAAAAATAATAATAAAATAATTATTGATGAAATGAAAATAAAACAGGAAAAGGAAACTAAAAGGGAAAATAGAGTTGAACGCCGAAATAGTTTACTTATAAAGGAATTTTTAGATTATTTATACTTTGAAAAGGGAAGCTCTAAGAATACAGTTGCAGGATACGAAAGAGATTTGAAACTTTTTTTTTCCTATGTAGAAAAAACCGCTACAGATATAAAAGAAGATGACATTTACAAATATATAGAAGAAATCGGAAAAGAGCTAAAAAGAAATTCAGTTCTTAGAAAAATAGCTTCAATCAGGACATTTTATAAATTTTGTTACTTGAATAAAATAATGAGAGAAGATCCGGCGGGAATGATAAAAAGTCTTAAAAGGGAAAAAAGGCTTCCTGAAGTTTTAAGTTTAAAAGAAGTAAAAATGATAATAGATAATTTTAATCATACCGCTGAAGGAATAAGGGATCGGCTTATTATAAAGTTTTTAATAGCGACAGGAGCAAGAATTTCCGAAATACTCAATCTTGAAATAAAAGATGTGGAAAATCAAGGGTATGAATTTATAAAAGTTCTTGGAAAAGGTTCAAAATATAGGATAATTCCTATCTATGACAATCTGGAAAAAGAAATAAAGGATTATCTTCTTAATTACAGACCGAAATTGAAAAATATAGAAAAAAATTTTAAACTTTTTCCTAATATAAGAAGGGAAAATTTCTGGAAGAGATTAAAAAAAGCTTCTAAAAATGCAGGAATAGAAAAAAATGTATATCCACATATATTTAGACATTCGGTAGCGACAGTTCTTTTAAGTAACGGAGCTGATATAAGGATTGTTCAGGAAATTTTAGGACATTCAAATATAAGTACGACTGAAATTTATACTCATGTGGAGAAATCTGCTCTAAAAGAAATTTACAATAAAATCAAAATTGGAGACAAGTAGTTGAATTACTTTACTGAATAATAAACAGGAGGAGAAATGGCAGTAGAAAAAAAACAGGAAAATAAAAAGAACATAATGCCGTTAATACTTATATTACTATGGGGATGTGTTTTTTTACTTATGAAATCCAATATAATTAAAATATATGTAGGGACTTTTATACTGACTTTACTGTATATATATCTGAATTTCAATTTAATAAATATTTATTTTTTAAGTAAAAGAACTACATTTAAAATATATGTCTTTATGCTTCTTGATTTAATTTATTTTTTGAGAGGTTCGTTTAATTTGTTTTCCATTATGATATATTTAATATCAATGACAGTTTTAGTATTTCTTATAATGAAAGATGAAGGAAAAAACGAATTGTCAAAGATATATCAATTTGCAGGCTTTTATACAGTGCTTAAAGTAATATTTATTTTAATGCTTGTATTTTTGTAGTATTTATGGACAATTTTATCCTGACGGAAAAAATTCAAGTAAAGGAGAATTCAAAAAAGTATTTGAAAATTTTACGTTTTATGATAAAATTTCTATTATGGACGGAGAAAAAATGAAAAGTGACAATAATGAAGCAAATGTCGAACTTATTAAGCATATTGAAAAATTTAAAGATAGAGTAAGAGAAGTTAAACTTGAGAAAAATGTGTTTTTAGGTGAATATAAAGAGAGAGTACTTGGGGCACTGACAAGAGAACAGGTAAAAGAAAAAGGAATATATCCTGAAATAGAGAAAATTTTAGAAAATAAAGAAGCTGAAAAAATGATAATTTCCAGAGAAATAGATTTTAATGATATAAAAAAATATATAAGCCTGGCTAAAAAAAAGAATATTTCTTATAAAATGATAGACGGATTACTTTATACGGGAGAAATAGGGTTAGTTATTGCATCAAGTGATGCTTTAAGTAAACCTCTTGAAAATCCTGTTATTAAAACAAAAAAAGAAAAATTTGAAGAAAAGAAATTATCGGAAATTTACTATCAGTCAATGGGAAGTAAAATATGCGATTTTCATAAAGAAATAATTGATAAAGAACTTCCCGAATATAAACATGGTTATGAAAAAATAGGAATTATGGACAGCCTTTTTGGGACAAAATGTCCAATTTGTGAAAAATTAGGAGGAAAAAAACGTGGTTGACGGATTTAAAATTAAAGGAAAAACACCATTAAACGGCATAATAAAAGTAAGTGGAGCTAAAAATGCAGCTCTTCCCATAATAATAGCAACACTTGTAGCTAAAGGAGAATATACTTTAAAAAATGTACCTAATCTGAGAGATATAAGAATATTGATGAAACTGCTTGAAGATTTGGGAATGGAAACTGAAAAAATAGACGATACTACATATAAAATAACAAACAGTGGATTTAAAAGAAATGAAGCAAGTTATGAAATAGTAAAACAGATGAGAGCTTCTTTTTTAGTTATGGGACCTATGATTGCAAATCTTGAAGAATCTGTAGTTTCCCTTCCGGGAGGATGTGCAATAGGTTCGAGACCTGTAGATCTGCACTTAAAAGGGTTTGAAGCATTAGGAGCTGAAATAACGAGAGTCCATGGATATATTCACGCCAAATCGGATAAATTAAAAGGAGCTGTAATACCGTTAGGATTCCCCAGTGTAGGGGCCACACAAAATCTTATGATGGCAGCTGTAAAAATTCCGGGAAAAACTATCATATCCAATGCTGCAAGAGAGCCGGAAATTGTGGACTTGGGGAATTTTCTTATTAAAATGGGAGCAAAAATAACAGGACTTGGAACAACGAATATTGAAATTGAAGGAGTAGAAGAACTACATGCAGTGGAGTATTCTATAATGCCTGATAGAATTGAAGCAGGAACTTATGTTATTGCTTCACTTATTACCGAAGGAGACTTAAAAATTGAAAATATAAATCTGGAAGATTTAGGAGTATTCAAATCTGAATTGGAAGCAATGGGAGTTGAATTTCAATATAACGGAAACACTTTAACTGTAATAGGAAATCTTAAGGAACTTAAACCTTCTAAAATAAGAACAATGCCTCATCCCGGATTTCCTACTGACATGCAGCCTCAGATGATGTTACTACAGACATTGATAAACGGAGCAAGTTCAATGGAAGAAACGGTATTTGAAAATAGATTTATGCATGTTCCTGAATTTAACAGAATGGGAGCGGATATTTCCATAAGACATGGAGTAGCTATGATAAACGGGGGAGTACCTTTAACAGGAGCTGAAGTAATGTCGTCAGATTTAAGAGCGGGGGCTGCACTTGTGCTGGCAGGACTAGTTGCAGATGGAGAAACGGTGGTAAACAGAGTCTATCATATTGATCGTGGATATGATAAGCTTGAGGAGAAACTCAATGCCGTAGGTGCCGAGATTAAAAGGGTTAAGCTTGAGATATAATTTCAAAATTTATTTTGATAATCATTTGATATAGAAAATCAATAATTTTAGATAATGAAGGAATGATTTTCATATTTTATAGATTCCAAATATCCGGTATTTTTACAATTTTAATGGTGTGTAAATCTAAAATATAAGATTTATTACATTAGAAAGAGATCTCGGAGATTTTTCAAGCTTAAACAAATAGTAAAAAAACTTGAAAATAAAGATGTCGGAGTAAAGAGATTTACTCCGGATAAAAAATTACGGATGGATAATCAAATAATTTGATATAAACGGATTGTCATGTTTATAATATATATAAGTATATAAAAAAGAGTGAATAATCCTGTTATATTTGGTAGTAATTACAATATGGAACCTGTATGAAATAAATTTTTACAAAGAAAAATAATAATTTTATTTGTAAGATCTTATAAAAAATATCCAGTATTAAAAATTAATAATATTAAATTGATTTTAAAAAGAGGTGTAAGCCTCTTTTTTTAAATTGATATTTGTCTTATTTTGAATATTATTTATCTTTGTAAAAGACATAAAAAATTTTATATATTAAAAAAATAATATTTTTATATTTGATTAATATATGTGGCTTTATAATTAATATGATTTTCTTAAATTTGCTTAAGATATGTCTAAAAACTGCCAAAATGAAAAATTTTAAGGGATATTTTTAAAAAATAAATAATAAAATATTAATTTTATTATGATTCTGTTAATTTAAAAAGTAAAAAATTTAAAATATAGTAAATTTTAAGTTTTCAGACATACTTTAAGAAATAAGAATAATTAAAATAAGATATCATAATTGTGTTAAACGAATTACTGAATGGTACATAATAATTTTTATCTATTTAAAAAATTATATAACTATTTACATAATTAAATGAAAATAAAAATTTAAAATATAAGTAAATATTCAAAAATTGAAAAAATAATATTATAATAAAATAAAATTTAAAAATTAAGATAAGAAAATATATTAAAAACAAAAGGAGACAGAATTGCAGATAATAGGAAGAGGAATGCAATTTTTATTAACAGGAATATGTTTGTTAATAAAAATTATTATAAATGTTTTTTGGAAATTGTATATTTTTGTAATTGGAATATTATTATTTTTTACAGTGTTAATGAATATTAACAGTTGGAAATTATTTTGGGAATTTTTATTTTTAGGATTTCAAGTGCTTGTAGCAGGGTTTCTGACAGATTTTGTAAATAGTTGGACAGGAAAAATTTTTGGTAATATATTAAATGAAGAAGAGGAAGATAAAGATATTTTTGAAAAATATAAGAAACAATTTTTTTATCAAAATAAAAGAAGTGAATATAATTCAGAACAGTCAAATTATTCGAGTTCCGGATATTCAAATTATTCAGGGTATTCTGAATATAAAGAAAATAAATATGAAAATTATTCAAAAGCTCGGGATGATATTGTAAAAAAATATGAAGAATATTTAGAATATTTCGGAATAAATACGAAAATGAAAATAACATTGAAGATAATAAAAAAAGCATATAAAACAAAAATTAAAGAAGTACATCCTGATAAAAATCCTGGAAAAGACACTACCGAAGAAACTGTAAAAGTAAACGAAATAAAAGAATTCCTGGATATAAATTTGGAATATTATTTAATGAAAAGAGGTTTTTAAGTGGTTATAAAAAACTTTAAATATGTAAAATTGGCCTTAATATGTCCTTATATAATAATATTCCTATGGGAAGTATATATTTACTATCTTTATCAAAGTCCTGATTCATCTGTTATGGTAATTCCTTTTGTAGGTTTGTTAATAATGTTTAAAAGATCTTAGGACTTGGAGAGATAATAATGAAAAGAGAACTTTATCGAAGAATAGTCAAATTACCTATTTCCAAATTTAATATAATGAACTGGAATGTTAATAAAAATATCGGGATATCATTTGTTGATTTTGAAGGAAATACATTCTGGTTTTGCGGAACACGGACTGATTTTGAAATGCATATACTTTCATTGAAAAATATATATAGTAGGGAATATAATGATTACATTATATTTAAAGATATAATTAATAATAACAGTTATGTAGTTTATAAGTATACTGAGTAAATAAAAATATTTATCTAATATAAATAAAAAATCTTGATTTTTCAAAAAATAGAGATACAGTTTATTAAGATATAAAAAATATATATAAATATATATCTAAAAAGAAACTTGCTCATAAATTTTGGAAAAATTATTTGAATAATAATTAAAAATGACGGATAAATTATTAATTTGATTAATATTAAAGATAATAATCGAAAATAAAACTGTAAAAATTTAAAATGCTTTTCTATAATTAAAATGGAAAGGTATTTTTTATTATATTATGAAATGTCGATTATAATAAAAAATATTATAACTATTAGTATTGTTTTCTGTTAGAAGTCCTTTCAAAAATATATATTATATGCTGTATTAATTTGATAATGATTAAAATAAAACAAAATAAACAGAAATTTTACAAAAAAATCATAAAATTATATTCCAAAAAAAATATTTTTTTTGAAAAGTTAAAAAATAAAATATATGATATAATAAATAATAATAATATATTTTTTAGAAATTAAAAAAAGTTAAAAAAGTTAATGAAAAAAAACAAACTTTTTTTTGAAAAGTTAAAAAAGTTGGGTATATTTGTTATAGAAGAGGATGATTGAAATGCAGGAAGAAAAAAAAGCAAAAGTCAGGAAGTTGAATAAAACTGATTATCAGATACTTGAGAAGACAATGAAAAATTCCAAAATTTCCAGAACGGACTTATCAGAACAGTTGGAACTTACTCCCGCAGCAATTTCAAAAGCAATAAAAAAACTAATTTCTCATAATCTTATAGAAGAACATCACAATTTAAACTCTACAGGAGGAAGACCAAGAACAGTCTTAAGAATAAACAGAAAATATAAGAAAATTATAGGTATTAATCTGGGAGTAGGATTTATAAGTATAGCAGTTAGTTATCTGAATGGTGAGATACTGCAAATCGGCGAAAGGAAATTTGCTTTTAAAACTCAGGAAAAAGTACTTGATTTATTAGATGAGGAAATATCAAATATTATTGAAAAATTCAGTATAGATTCCATTGCCGGGATAGGTCTTGCAACTCATGGTCTTGTAGATAGGAAAAAAGGAACGGTAATATTTTCCCCGCATTTCAAATGGAGGAAACTGGAAATTCGTAAAAGACTTGAAAACAAGTATAATATTCCGGTTGTAGTTGAAAATGATGTAAGAGCCATGTTGACAGCAGAGCATATGTATGGGCGTGCAGGAAAAATGAAAAATTTTATGCTCTTATATATAAGAAACGGTGTAGGTTCTGCTATTTTCCTAAATGGGAAAATATTTGAAGGAAGCAATTATGGAGCCGGTGAAATAGGGCATTTTATTGTAAAGGAAAATTCGACCGTACAATGTCGATGTGGAAAATATGGCTGTCTGGAAACTGAATATTCGGAGCAGGCACTTATAAACAGGACAATTTGGGAATTGGAAAAAAGAGAAAGCAGGGAAATAAAAGGAAAATTAACTATAGATCATGTGTATACTAAATTTAAAAATAAAGAAGAACCCTATTTTTCCATAGTAAAAGAAGCAGCATATGAAACGGGAAAAGTTGTCGGTAATATTTTGAATGTATTGGATATTAACGATGTAGTAGTTTCAGGAGATACGGTAATGGCTGAAAAACTGTTTCTTGATAATTTTAAAAAAGGTGTGGACAGGATGATACTTGAAGAATTCAATAAAAGAATCAGAATTGTTCCATCGGGACTTAGTGATATGATAGGCATTTATGGGGCGGTATCATTGATTACAAGTAATCTGTTTACAGGAGAAAAGCTCCTTAAAATAAAAAAAGAAAATGAAGTTCCCGAAAGTTTTACAGATATGGAAAAATTTTATTAAACTAAGGTTATAAAAAAAATTATTTTATAGAGGTGAAAAGGATGAAAAAAATTTTATTGGTTATGTTGGGAATGTTTATGTTACTGGCATGCGGAGGAGAGAAAGAAGAAGCGAAAGGAGGTCAAGTAGAGGGAGGTAAGAAAATTAAAATTGGGGTTACTATTTACAAGTATGATGATAATTTTATGGCAACATTGAGAAAAGATCTTGAAGCATTTGCCAAAGAGGACGCCAATGTGGAATTGATTATGAATGATTCTCAAAATAATCAGGCAACACAAAATGAACAGGTAGATACAATGATAGCAAAAGGTGTAAATGTATTGGCAATCAATCTGGTAGATCCTGCAGCGGGACAGACTATAATTGATAAAGCTAAAGCTGCCAATGTACCGGTTATATTTTTTAATAAGGATCCGGGAACTGCTGCATTACAATCATATGAAAAAGCTTATTATGTAGGAACTAAACCTGAAGAATCAGGAGTAATTCAGGGACAGTTAATTGAAAAAAACTGGAAAGCCGATCCGAAAGAAGACCTGAACGGTGATGGAATTATTCAATATGTACTTTTGAAAGGAGAACCCGGACATCCTGATGCTGAAGCAAGAACAACATATGTAATAAAAGAATTAAATGATAAAGGTGTTAAAACAGAAAAATTAAATGAAGATACAGGAATGTGGGATGCAGCTCAGGCAAAAGATAAAATGGACGCATGGCTTTCAGGACCTAATGCTTCAAAAATAGAAGTAGTTATTTCAAATAATGATGGAATGGCACTTGGAGCATTGGAAGCATTGAAAGCTCATCAGAAACAGTTGCCTATTTATGGAGTTGACGCTTTAGCGGAAGCATTGACACTGATTGAATCAGGGGAATTAAAAGGAACTGTGTTGAATGATGGTAAAAATCAGGCTAAAGCAGTTCTTGAGCTGGCAAAAAATTTAGGAAACGGAAAAGATCCTCTTGAAGGAACATCATGGAAATTTGAAGAAAAATCAGTTAGAATCCCTTATGTAGGTGTAGACAAAGACAACTTGGCAGAATTCAAAAAATAATTGGAGTAAATAAAAATTAATGATACCGCTGATGAGCTCTTTGCAGACTTATTTGCGGTATCTTTTTAAAAAGAGGTGAAAAATGAAAAGTTCTGATAAAAAACATGAGTATGTTCTCAGAATGGAAGGTATAAGTAAGGAATTTCCCGGAGTAAAAGCATTGGACAAAGTCAATTTAAAAATAAGACCAAATAGTGTTCATGCATTAATGGGAGAAAACGGAGCGGGGAAGTCTACACTTATGAAATGTTTGTTCGGAATATACAAAAAAGATACAGGGGCAATTTATCTTGAAGGGGAAAAAATAGAGTTCAGAAATTCTAAAGAAGCACTTGAAAAAGGTGTATCAATGGTACATCAAGAATTAAATCAAGTTGTACAAAGAAATGTAATGGACAATATATGGTTAGGAAGATATCCGAAAAAAGGACTATTCATAGATGAAGAAAAAATGTACAAAGATACAAAGGAAATATTTGACAGACTTGAAATAAAGATAGATCCGAGAACTAAGGTAAGCAATCTTTCAGTATCTCAAATGCAGATGCTGGAAATTGCCAAAGCAGTTTCTTATGATTCAAAAGTACTTATACTTGATGAACCGACTTCATCATTGACTGAGAATGAAGTAAAACATCTGTTTCATATAATAAAAAAATTACAGGGAAGTGGTATAGGAATAGTATATATTTCCCATAAAATGGAAGAAATTACTGAAATATGTGATGAGATAACAATATTAAGAGACGGTCAATGGGTTACAACAGAAAAAGTAAAGGATCTTACAACTGATGAGATTATTAACCTTATGGTCGGAAGAGATTTGACAAGCAGATTTCCCGATAAGAACAATATTCCCTCCGATGTAATAATGGAAGTGGAAAATCTGACTGCCAAAAGGAAAAATTCAATTGAAAATGTTTCATTTACTTTGCATAAAGGAGAAATTTTAGGAATAGCCGGACTTGTAGGTTCTAAAAGAACAGATATAGTTGAAACCGTGTTTGGGGTAATGGAAAAAAAATCCGGAATGATAAAAATACACGGTAAGGAAGTGAATATAACCAGTCCGAAAGAAGCTACAAAAAACGGACTTGCACTTATTACCGAAGAAAGACGTTCTACCGGAATATTTTCAATGTTGGACATAAAATTTAATTCAATAATTTCAAATACAAAAAGTTATAAATCGAAAATAGGGTTGCTTGATGACAAAAGAATACAAAAAGATACAGGTTGGGTTATAGAAAGTATGAGAGTGAAGACACCGTCTCAGAAAACTCATATAGGAAGTCTTTCAGGCGGAAATCAGCAGAAAGTAATAATAGGAAGATGGCTTCTGACGGAGCCTGAAATACTTCTTATGGATGAGCCTACAAGGGGGATAGATGTCGGAGCGAAATTTGAAATATACCAGTTAATGGTAAATCTGGCAAAAAAAGATAAAGGAATTATTATGATTTCATCGGAAATGCCGGAACTTCTGGGAGTTACCGACAGAATTTTGGTGATGAGTAATGGTAAAGTGGCGGGAATAGTCAAGACATCTGAAACAACTCAGGAAGAAATATTGAAATTAACGGCAAAGTATTTATAGGAGGAAAAAATGACGGAAAAAATATTGAGCAAGGATAAGAAAAGTATAAATCCAAAAGAAATAATAATGAATGGAGGGATATATCTCGTTTTAGTGTTACTTTTAATTATGATAATAGTAAAAGATCCATCATTTTTAAGTTTGAGAAATTTTCAGAATATTCTTACACAGTCATCGGTAAGAATAATAATAGCATTGGGAGTGGCAGGAATTATAGTAACTCAAGGAACGGACCTTTCAGTAGGAAGACAGGTCGGAATGGCTGCATTGCTTTCAGCTACATTATTACAGGCAGTAACTAATCCGAACAAAGTTTTTAAAGGACTTGCAACTTTACCTATACCTCTCGTTATACTTATAGTAATAATTTTAGGAGCAATATTTGGACTGGTGAATGGTCTTATAGTTGCAAAACTTAATGTTGTACCTTTTGTTACGACAATGGGGACAATGGTTATAGTGTATGGGATAAATTCTCTTTATTTTGATTATGTAGGTGCTTCACCTGTTGCCGGATTTTCTCCGAAATATTCTGAAGTTGCACAGGGATATTTGTTCAAAATAGGTCAGCTAAGTCCTTCAAAACTTATATTGTATGCTGTAGTAGCGATAATATTTATGTGGATATTGTGGAATAAGACAGTGTTCGGAAAAAATCTGTTTGCAGTAGGAGGAAACCCTGAAGCGGCAAGAGTTTCAGGAGTAAATGTGGCAAGAACACTTATAACAGTGTATATATTATCAGGAATTATGTATGCACTTGGAGGATTTCTTGAAGCGGCGCGTATAGGTTCTGCTACAAACAATCTCGGATTTATGTATGAAATGGATGCTATTGCCGCATGTGTAGTAGGAGGAGTTTCTTTTAGCGGGGGAGTAGGAAAAATTTCGGGAGTAGTTGCGGGAGTTATTATATTTACTCTTATAAATTATGGATTGACTTATGTTGAAGTAAGTCCATACTGGCAATATATTATAAAAGGAATAATAATTATAGTGGCAGTTGCAATAGATGTATTGAAATATAAGAAAAATAAATAATTGAAATATGTGAGGGCTGTTATTGCCCTCGTATTTCGCTATATATGAAATTTTGATTTTATTTTAATAATAATAGTGAGATAAATAAAATAAAAATTTAATTTTTCAGGAGGAAACAACAATGTCTGATTTAAAGAGAAAATTTTTGAAAGTATTTGGAGAAACACATGAAAAGGAATTTTTCTCTCCGGGAAGAGTAAATTTAATCGGAGAGCATACAGACTATAATGGAGGGAATGTATTTCCCTGTGCTATAGACAGAGGAACTTATGCCTTTGTAAAATTAAGGAATGATAATAACTTTAGAATGTATTCTGAAAATTTTGAGAAATTAGGTGTAATAGAATTCAGTTTGGATAAACTTGAAAATGAAAAAGAACATAACTGGGCTAATTATCCTAAAGGAGTTATAAAAATGTTTACGGAAGCAGGGTATGAAATAAATAGAGGATTTGATATACTGTTTTACGGAAATATACCTAACGGTGCAGGACTTTCATCGTCAGCTTCTATTGAAATACTTACCGGAATAGTATTAAAAAATTTATTTAATCTGAATATAGATATGATAGAAATGGTAAAATTATGTCAAAAAACAGAAAACTTATTTATCGGAGTGAATTCAGGAATAATGGATCAATTTGCAGTGGGAATGGGTAAAAAAGATCATGCAATTTTACTTGACTGTAATACATTAAAATATGAATATGTACCTGTTATAC
The DNA here is from genome assembly GCF_003932895.1 of Leptotrichia sp. OH3620_COT-345. Classification (NCBI taxonomy): domain Bacteria; kingdom Fusobacteriati; phylum Fusobacteriota; class Fusobacteriia; order Fusobacteriales; family Leptotrichiaceae; genus Leptotrichia; species Leptotrichia sp. OH3620_COT-345. The sequence goes on from NZ_RQYW01000005.1 coordinate 88,668, forward strand.
TTAAAGATGAAGTAATAGTAATATCGAATACTAATAAAAGAAGAGGTCTTGCAGATTCAAAATATAACGAAAGACGTGAAGAATGTGAACAGGCATTGAAAGATTTACAGAAAAAACTTAATATAAAAGCATTGGGAGAACTGTCAACTGAAGTTTTTGAAGTAAATAAAAAATTAATAGAAAATGAAGTAAACAGAAAAAGAGCGAAACATGCAGTTTATGAAAATCAGAGAACTTTAAAAGCTCAACAGGAATTATCAAAAGGAAATTTGGAAGAATTCGGAAAATTAATGAACCGGTCTCACGAATCACTCAGAGATGATTATGAAGTTACGGGAAAGGAACTTGATACATTAGTGGAATTGGCATGGAAACAGGATGGAGTAATAGGTTCAAGAATGACAGGTGCAGGATTTGGAGGATGTACCGTAAGTATAGTGAAAAAAGATAAAGTCGATGAATTTATAAATAATGTGGGAAAAGAATATAAAGAAAAAATAGGATATGATGCTGATTTTTATATTGTAAAAGTAAGTGAAGGACCGAGAATGTTATGATAAGTGTAGAAAAAAAACTGTTTGGAATATATAAAGGGGAAAAAATATTTAGATATGAGTTGAAAAACAGCAACGGATTTCAAGTGAATATCTTAAATTTAGGAGGGATTATAACGGGAATATATGTGAAAGACAAAAAAGGAAACATTAAAAATACAGTATTAGGTTATCAAGAGATTGAAAAATATATCGGAAATTCGGCATATCCCGGTGCTATAATAGGAAGAACTGCAGGAAGAATAAAAAATGGAGAATTTTCGATTGACGGAGTAAAATACAGTTTGGGAAAAAATGACGGTAAAAATTCTTTGCATGGAGGGAAAGAGGGTCTTAATGACAAAATTTACAATGTAAAGGAATTAGGTAACGGGATAGAACTGTCTTATATAAGTCCTCATATGGAAGAAGGGTATCCGGGTACGGTAGAATTTAAAATTTTATATTTAATAAATGAAAATAACGGATTATCTCTTGAATATAATGCCGTTTCAGACAGGAAAACTTATATTAATCTGACTAATCATACATATTTTAATTTGTCCGGAAATCTTGAAAAAAATGGAGATGAGCAGATATTAAAAATAAAAGCGGATAATGTATGTGAATTAGGTTCAGGGCTTATACCTACAGGAAATTTTATCAGTGTTGAAAACACCGTGTTTGACTTTAGAGAAGGATTGAAAATAAAGGATGGTATAGAAAAGGGACATTCCCAGTTTAAAATAACAAGGGCATATGATCATCCTTTCATTTTGAATTATAGTGGAGTCGAGAATGAACCTCAAATTATACTTTACTCTGAGTATAGCGGCATAGAAATGGAAATCAGGACAACTGAAAGATCGGTAGTAATATATACAGGAAATTATCTTGATGATGTTTCTGAATTTCAGGAAGAAAAAGGACAGAATAGGCGTTATCTTGGAGTAACGATAGAAACACAGGATTTTCCTGACGGAATAAATATAAAAAACTTCAATGTAAAACCTCTTAAAGCAGGAGAAAAATATTATAGTAAAACTACATATAAATTTAATATAGTTTAGTATTAAAAAAGTCCAAAATATTGTGAGTTATATGAAAAGATTGCTATTATATTGAAGATAAAAAATAGAAATTCAATAAATAAAAATGATATTTACTTTTATAAAAGAAATTTGCAGATAAGAATATATGAAATTGAGAGTCAATATTTTATTAATTTCAAAAAATAGAAAGATATATAAAATTTATATACTTTTATAATTCTTAAAATATTTAAAGTAGTTTGGACAGTAATATATTCCAAGAGAATTGATTTTTACAGCAACAAATCAAAAAATAGAAAAGGAGTCATTAAAATGAATGTACTTGTAGTAGGAGGAGCCGGATATATAGGATCACATACTGTAAATCTGCTTAAGAAAAATGGTTACACTCCGATAATTTATGATAATTTATCAAAAGGTTATGAAAATGTGGCTGAAATATTAAATGTCAAAATTATAAAAGGAGATCTCGGAGACAGGGAAAAACTGAAACAGGTTTTTGAAGAGGAAAAAATAGATGCAGTTATGCATTTTGCAGCATTTATAGAAGTAGGAGAATCTGTACAGAAACCGTCTGAATATTATGACAATAATGTAGTAAAAGTTATAAAATTACTGGATCAGATGGTAGAGTCAGGAGTGAAATATTTTATATTCAGCTCTACAGCTGCAACTTTCGGTGAGCCTCAAAAGGAAAAAATAGATGAAACTCATATTCAATTACCTATAAATCCTTATGGAAAAACAAAATTGGTAGTGGAAAAAATACTTGAAGACTATGACACGGCTTATGAACTTAAAAGTACAGTACTTAGGTATTTCAATGCAAGCGGGTGTGATAAAGATGGGTTGATAGGAGAAAGTCATATACCTGAAACTCATTTAATCCCTCTCATATTACATGCGGCAAGCGGTAAAAGGGAAAGCATAAAAATATTCGGAAATGATTATAATACTAAAGATGGTACATGTGTAAGAGATTTTGTACATGTATATGATTTGGCAAAAGCACATATTCTGGGAATGGAAAAAATGTTTAAGGAAAACAGAAGTTTGAACTATAATCTCGGAAGCGGAGAAGGATATACAGTAAAAGAAGTTATTAACAAAGTCAGAGAAGTTACAGGAAAAGACTTTAAAGTGGAAGAAGTAGAAAAAAGAGCGGGAGATCCTGCGATTTTAATAGCTGATTCCACAAAAGCCGAAAAAGAGTTGGGTTGGAAACCTGAATATAATCTTGAGGAAATTATAAAATCAGCATGGAAATGGGAAACAGATAAAAAATATTAATTAAAACAGACAGGATGTAGATAATATGGACATATATTCAGAAATAGAAAAGCTTATGGAATATTCCATAAAAAACGGATTTGTAAATGAAGACGACAAAATACTCGTAAGAAATCAGGTATCTGAAGCACTGGAACTAGATACTTTCAGAGAATTTTCAGAAGAGGAAGCTGAGAACATAAGAAAAGAAGCTGAAAATACAGTGTATCCTTGTGAAATATTGGACAATTTGGTGAAATGGGCAGGAGAAAACGGAAAACTGAAAAGTGATACCGTTACTTTTCAGGATTTGATGAATTCAAAAATAATGGGTTGTATAGTCCCGAGAACATCCGAAATACGTAAAGAATTTTGGGATAAATATGATAATTACGGAATAGATAAGGCAACTGAGTATTTTTATGAATTATCAAGAAAAAGTAATTATATAAGAATGGACAGAATATCTAAAAATATTCACTGGACTTATGAAAATGAATATGGAGACCTTGAAATAACAATTAACCTTTCGAAACCTGAAAAAGATCCGAGAGATATTGCAATGGCAAAGGACAGAATTTCCACAAATTATCCCAAAGGACTTCTAGATAAGGAAAATGAAGGATATATGGGAAGAGTAGATCATCCGGGAAGGCAAAATCACAGGACGGTTAAGTTGGATCTGCTGAATGAAAAATGGTATTTTCAGTATTCTCCTTATATCTATTATAATGAGCATTCCATAGTGTTTTCACATGAACACAGACCTATGAAAATAAATAAGTCTACATTTGAAAGACTTTTGGAATTTGTGAAAATGTTTCCTCATTATTTTATCGGTTCAAATGCTGATTTACCAATTGTAGGAGGGTCAATACTTTCCCACGACCATTTTCAGGCAGGAAGGCATATTTTTCCGATGGAAAAAGCAAAAATAAAAGAAAAGATATTTTTTACGGGGTATGAAGATGTAAATGCAGGAATTGTAAATTGGCCTATGTCTGTCATAAGATTGTGCGGAGAAAAAAACAGGCTTGTAGAATTGGCAGATAAAATTTTAAAAAAATGGATAGAATATAATGCCGAAAAACTTGATATATATGCTTATACAAAAGGAGAACGACATAATACGATTACACCCATAGCAAGATTTAAAGACGGAAAATACGAGCTTGATTTAGTTTTGAGAAATAATCTTACAAATAAAAATCATCCTTTAGGTATTTTTCATCCTCATGATGAGCATCATAATATTAAAAAAGAAAATATCGGATTAATAGAAGTAATGGGACTTGCCATATTGCCGGGAAGATTAATGGAAGAAACCGGACAGATAAAAGAAATACTTTTAAAAGTAAGAAGTTCCGAAGAATTTAAAAATAACAGAAGTTATAAATCCTGTTATGAAGAAATGAATAAAAGTGAGCTATTAAAAAAACACACAGAATGGCTGAAATACTACCTTGAAAAAGATAAAATAAAATATATGGTTGAAGAAGATGTTGAAATATTTATAAAAAACGCCATAGGAGAAACTTTTTCAAAAGTTTTGGAAAATTGTGGAGTATTTAAGAATAATGAAGACGGAGAAAAAGGATTTAGAAAATTTATAAAAAAAGTAAATGAGTATGAAGTTTAAAGAAAAGTTTGAAATAAAAAATTACAAAAAAGCAAAACTGTAAAAAGGAAATTATGAAGGAAGTTTTAAATAAAAAAGTTCCAATTTTAAATCAATATTATTGTATAAAAGACCTTTAGGTGAAATTACGCATAAGGGTCTTTTTTTGTTGAAATTTTGGATTTAATATTAAGAGTAGGAGTGAAAATATAAAAAAACTAAGTTATATTATTTTCGTTCAATTTATAAGATATATTTTTTATTTTATTATTTTTTCCTTTTAGAAATCAATATTTATACCATTTTTTAATTCTTTTGAATATTTTAATTGTTAAATAAATATTAAATTTAAAAATGCTTTATATTCTTAAAAATATCATGTATAATAAATAAAAAAGGGAGATTGTAAAATTATGGGAAATAATAATAACACAAACATTGAAAAAACTAATAAAAAGAAAATAATGGAAAAGTATGATGCACATACAGCAAACGAAAAAGGAATATTCCATTATGGAGAAAAGGAATACTTAAAAGCTGAAGAATATTATCTTTTAGCTATTGAAAAAGGAAGTGATGAAGCATTATATAATTTAGGTCTTCTTTATCATCATACAGGAAAGATTGAGAAAGCCGAGGAGTATTATAAAAAATCAGCTGAAAAAGGTAATGCTGATGCAATTAACAGTTTGGGAATGATAAGAAAAGCCCAAGGAAAATATGAAGAAGCCGAAAAATATTATCTTGAAGCAATGGGAAAAGGAGATGGATTTGCAGCTTACAATTTGGGGAATTTATATGAAATCCTTGAAAATTATGAAGAAGCGGAAAATTATTATTTAAAAGCCCTTGAAATTGAAAATAAAAATACTCCTGCTGTAATGAATAACTTGGCTTTTATGTATTACAGACAGGGGAAAAAAGAAGAGGCCGAAAAAATGTTCATAAAAGCTGTAGGAAAGAATCATACAGGGGCAATGAACAATCTTGGATATTTATATTTGAATGACGGAAATTATGAAAAAGCTGAAAAATATTGTCATAAAGCCTTAAAAATGGGAAGTGATGATGCTCTGTATAATCTTGGAGTCTTATCTGAAATTTTAGGAAAATATGAAGAAGCTTTAAAATGGTATGAAAAAGCTGTAGAAAAAGGCATAAAACAGGCAGAAGAAAGAATAGAACTTATAAATAAATGGGAGAAAAATAATGTTGTACTTTGAAAATGATTATGCAGAAGGGGCTCATGAGAAAGTACTGAATGCACTTTTAAAAACCAATAATGAAAAACATTCAGGTTACGGGAGAGATGCATATAGTTTGAAAGCAAAAGAAAAAATAAAAAAAATGTGTGGTCGTGACGATATAGATATATATTTTCTCACAGGGGGAACTCAGACTAATTTGATTGTAATAGGTTCCCTTTTAAAATCTTATGAAGGAGTAATAGCTGTCGAAACAGGACATGTGAATGTTCATGAGGCGGGAGCTGTGGAACTGACAGGTCATAAAGTTCTGACATTGCCTCAGCATAACGGGAAAATAAATATTAATGAACTGAAAAAATACATAGAAATTTTCTATAATAATAAAAATAAGGAACATATGGTTTATCCGGGAATGGTTTATATTTCCCATCCAACAGAATACGGAACATTGTATACAAAAAAAGAACTAAAAGAAATTTCGGAAATATGCCGAAAATATGAAATGCCGTTATTTTTAGATGGTGCAAGATTGGGATATGGCTTGGTAGTTGAAAATACTGATGTAGATTTGCCTTTTTTAACTGAAATTTGTGATGTGTTTTATATAGGTGGAACCAAAGTAGGAGCATTATGCGGAGAAACAGTGGTTTTTACTAAAAATAATACACCGAAGAATTTTACCACAATTATTAAACAGTATGGAGCATTGCTGGCAAAAGGTCGATTATTGGGAATCCAGTTTGATACTTTGTTTACTGACGGACTTTATTTAAAAATAAGTAGAAATGCCATTGAAACAGCTGAAATTTTGAAAAGAGGTCTAAAAGAAAAAGGCTACAGATTTTATATTGATTCTCCTACAAACCAGCAGTTTATAATATTAAAAAATGAAAAAATAAAAGCACTGGAAAAAGAAGTAATATTCAGTTTTTGGAAAAAATATGATGAAAATCATACTATTGTCAGATTTGTAACAAGTTGGTCAACTTCAAAAAAAGATGTGGAAAAATTAATCAAATTATTATAAAATAGAAATCAAAATAAAAATTAACGAAGAAAAATGGAAATACGGCAATATCTCAAAAATCTAAATAAAAACGGAGGATTTAAAAATGAAATATAAACTTATAGGGACTGATATGGACGGAACTCTTTTAAATGATAATCATGAACTTACAGAGGGAAATATAAAAGCTATAGTTGATATACAGAAAAAGGGAGTTAAATTTGTTCTTGCAAGCGGAAGACCCAGTTTTGCAATGCTAAATTATGCAAAACAACTGGAAATGGACAAATATAATGGATATATAATTGCATTTAACGGAGGACAGCTTATAGATATGTCCAATGGAAAAGTTATTTTTCATGAAGGATTGGATAAGAACGATATAGAAAAAATATATGAAGTTTCTGAAGAAACAGGAATTCCAATGGTGCTATATGCAGGAGATACTCTTTATTCAAATAAAAATACTGAGCTTGTACAATTTGAAGTAAGTCAATGCGGCATGAAATTTTATGAGTTTAAGAGTATAGATGAACTTTTCGGTCTGGGAATAAAAGAAACTACAAAATGTATGTTTATAGATGAATCGCAAAATATTCTGAAAGTCGAAGAATATATGAAGTCAAAGTATGGAAAAGACTATTTTATTGCAATTTCCGCTCCAATATTTCTTGAGATTGCCAATAAAAATGTTGATAAAGGAAAAACGATGAAAAAGCTTGGGGAAATAACCGGGATATCTTTAAATGAGATGATAGCCGTAGGAGACGGAAATAATGATGTTCCAATGCTTGCCGTTGTGGAAATGCCTGTAGCGGTTTCCAATGCTAACTCAAGAATAAAGGAAATGTCTAAATTTGAAAGTTCGGATAATAATAATGATGCTTTAAAAATTGTAATAGAACATTTTTTTAAATAGTTTAACAGAATTTGTCAAAAAAGTTGAGAAAAATATAGAATATAAAGTGCTATGTAAAGTAAATGATAATCTAATAAATAATGAAATAAGTTATAGAAAAGAACTATAAAAATGTTCAAAGCAAATTTATCAAAAAAGGAGAATTGAAGAATTTTTCAAAAATATGGTTTGAACCTAAGAAAAATCGTAAAAAATCCACTATAGTTTTTTAGATGCAGAGATTCAGGATTCGTTGTTTGATTATCCAAACCGGAAACTAAGGGATATGTTAAATCAGAAAGTAATTAATAAAAATGACATTGAAAAATTCTAAAACATCTATTTTGAAATAAATTTTTACATCAATTTGCCAATAAAGGAAAATGAATTTATGAACTGTATCGGAGAGAAATAGAATCTTTTAAATATCCTTTTAATATATGAAAATTCAATGCTGACAAAGTTACTTTAAAATGCTTTAAAAGAAAAAATCATAAGTTTATCGGATTTTGAAATGACTGATGATACAATAGTTGAAAAAGTAGAAAGTCTTCATAAAAAAAACTTGGAAAAAATTTTTTATAAATTTTCAATTTTTGAAAGTTTGAGAACAAATTAAATATAAAAAACAGATATATAAATCCATATATTTCAATTGAATAAATAATATAAAGATGATTTAAACTTGAGAGATATATAAAATATATTGTAAAATCAGCATAAGGCGATATTATAACAAAGAAAATTTATTAAAAACACAGTTTGATAATTATTCAAAATTGTGATAAAATACATTGAAAATAAAAAAACAGATTATATAAAATGGAGGAAAAATAATGAGAAAAGTCATAGTTGCGGGAAACTGGAAAATGAATAAAACAGTAAAAGAAGCTGCAAAATTTTTATCTGAGTTAAAAGCTTTGACAACAGATGTAAAAAATGCCGAAATAGTTATAGGAACTCCTTTTACTGCATTGGAAACGGCAGTTAGAGAAACAGAAGGGAGTAATATAAAAATTGCTGCACAGAATATGAATGCAAATGACAGCGGGGCATATACAGGAGAAATTTCACCTCTGATGTTAAGAGATTTAGGAGTGGAATATGTAATATTGGGGCATTCTGAAAGAAGGGAATACTACGGAGAAACTGACGAAATAGTAAATGAAAAAGTAAAAGCTGCTTTAAAACATAATTTAAAGCCTATTTTATGCATAGGTGAAAAACTGGAAGAAAGAGAAAACGGAATCACTGAAAAAATAGTAAAAGAACAGACAGAAAAAGGTTTAGCAGGAGTTTCTGAAGAAGATATGTCTAGTGTTGTCATAGCTTATGAGCCTGTATGGGCAATCGGAACAGGAAAAACCGCTACACCTGAGCAGGCACAGGAAGTACATGCATTTATAAGAAAGCTTCTGACTGATATGTATGGATCTGAAGTTGCTGAAAAAGTAACTGTGCAGTATGGAGGTTCAATGAAAGCGGATAACGCATTGGAACTCATTTCTCAAAAAGATATAGATGGAGGACTGGTTGGAGGAGCGAGCCTTGAAGCTTCAAGTTTTGCAGAAATAGTAAAAGCCGGGAATTCTATATAAAATTATGTGAAACTTTATAATTGTTAAATTTAATGTAGGAGGATTAATGTTAGAAAATTTTTTAGTAGTGGCTCTCGTAATTTTGGCTGTAATTATGATAGGAGTAATTTTACTTCAGCCTGATAGAAGTCAGGGATTGGCTAAGAACTCCAATGTCCTTGATCAGGAAAAAGAAGGAATAGAAAAATTTACTGAAATTATAGCAACGGCTTTTTTAGTAGTTGCAGTTTTATTTCAAATAGTAAGATAAAATTTAATTTTTAAACTTTGTATATTTTGACTAAGCGTCCATCTTTCATAATAAAGGAGTGGACGTTTTAATTTTTTAATAAAATTTGATAAAAATAATAATTTTGGCATTTTTAAGTATTTATATTTACAGTTATAGAACTCTTTTTGAGTTATAAGAAAGTTCCTAAAAAATATTTCAGATTTTGAGATGAATAATAGTAAACTTTTTGTATAATTTTTTATTTTGAATATAGTGAAGTAAAACGGAGTCATATTAAAAATTTCAAATATCTGTTTACGGTAGAAAGAAAATCACAAAGTAGAAAATTTTTCTTGAAAAAGCTGACTGATGTACTCATGTTATTTTTAGAGGATATAAAATGAAATATAGAAAAATTATTTTGAAATTAATCTGAATTGTAGAAAATGTTAATTAAAATAATTTATATTAAGTAAGAAAAATAATATAAATCTATTAGAAACTAATATTTGATATAAATACAAATAATAAAGCACAATAAACATTTCAAATATAAAGCATGAAAATATATTGTAATATGGATATTTTCATCAGTATATGATATTATATCGGTAGAAGTGAAAAGTTAGGCAATATTAAAAAATAAACATAAAATTAGTCAGGAGAGAGAAAAATTGCATAAAGAATTTGCAGAAATTTACGATGTTTTTATGAAACATGTAGATTATAAAGGATGGTATAAGTTTTTAAAAAGTTATATGAAAAATAAAGGAGAAGTTCTTGATTTAGGATGCGGAACGGGAGAATTTATTTACAGGTTTCTGAAAGACGGATTTTCAGTGACAGGAGTAGACATATCGGCAGATATGCTAAAAATTGCAGAAGAGAAAATAAAAAGTAAAAATATAAAGATTAGCAGTTATAAGCTTATAAAAGATAATATAGTAAGTTACAGCCATATAAAAAAAGTTGATTATGTTATATGTAACTTTGATACTGTCAACTATCTCGAAAATAAAAAGGAATTTGAAAAGTTTATTGATAAATCAGCCGAAAATTTGAAAAAAGGAGGGTATCTTATATTTGATGCTGTAACTGAAGAAATATTTGAAGAAATATTTGAAAATGGAATATTTTTAGATGAAGAGCCTGAATATACAAGTATATGGAGATATGAAAAATTAAGTTTCGAAAAGTATTTTGTGGAAATAGATCTTTTTATAAAGCAAAAGGAAGAAGAAAATTTATTCAGGAAATATAATGAACAGCATAATAAATTTATCTATGATCCTCAATGGATAGTGAAAACTGTACAAAGTAAAGGATTTGAAATTTTTGATGTAGCAAAAAATCCTGATTTTGGAGAAAGCAGAATATTTTTTATATTTAAAAAACTCTAAAAATCATACTAAAATAGAGGTGAAAATATGACTGAAAAATTTGAAAGTGAAAAAAGCGAAACGAATAAAAAATCTGAAAAGCTTTATGAATTGGAGAAAAGATTGGGAAGGCATAATAAAGAAAAAGAATTAAAGAAAAAAAAAGATAGAATATTGTTAAAATATTTTTTAATTGCTACAAATATGATTTATACTTTGGCGGGTTCTGTCCTTCTTATGCTCGGGCTCTATCTTTTAATGGAAAAATATATTTTTAAAAGGCAACAGCCTATTGTACTGATTCTATTTCTGGTAACAGGGGCATTTGCAGGATATTGGACATTAGTAAAACAGGTTACGGGTATTAAGTAAGAAAAATTAAAATAGGAGAAGAAATGTTTGGAAATATACCTGAATCAATAAAAGAATCTTATGTAATTTCATTATTTTTAACGATAATATCTCTGATTTCGGGAATGTTTTTAAAAAGACCGGAATTGTATGTCGGTTTTTTTTCAGGTTCGATAATTTCAATGATAAATGTATATTTAATAATAATCGGAGCATATAAAACAATAAATCAAGGATATACAGGACAATTCAGAGGCATGTTTGAATATTTAAAAAGAATTTTAATTTATTGTGGAGGAATGTATGCGGTTATATTTATAAGTCGGAAATTTTATCCTGATTATGTAATAAATAATATAGTTGCAACAGGAGCGGGATTTTTAAATTTAAAAATTTCATTATACATAAATCGTATAATATTAAAGTTTGCAAAAAAGCAATGATTGGAGTATAATAGAATTTGGAATTTAAACACATATATTTATATTTTATAAACATAAGGAGGATAGAGGATAAAATGGGAAAAGGAAAAAAAATAACAGTTTCATTGATTATATTATTTTTGATGATACTTATTGTTAATTTGATATTATCATTAATTTCAACTTTTCTTCCTATAAAATTTGTAATGCCTGAAAGCCTTATTGAAGCACCGAAATATTATAATTTTTTCATAGGAAATATGAAAATTCCTATTAGTCAGACAGTGCTGAATACTTGGGTAATTATGGCTCTAATGGCATTTATAATAAAAAAGGGGACAGATAAACTAAGTGTGACAAACCCGGGGAAATTGCAGATTATTCTTGAAGAATATTATCATTTTATAGAAAATATGTTTTTGGGAACATTCGGAAAATACAAGAAAAAATTTATACCATTTTTTTCAGCATTATTCGCATTTATACTTTTTTCAAATTTAAGCCTGTTTTTGTTTCCATTTATCATAACAATATCAAAAGGAGAGCATGGAGGATACTATATTAAGCCTTTTTTCAGAACCCCTACGGCAGATCCGAATACAACAATAGGGTTATCTCTTGTAGTAGTAGTGCTTTTTATATCTATAGCCATAAAAAAGGGTGGAATTACAGGATATGTAAAAAGTCTGATGCACCCTGCATGGTTTATGCTTCCTGTAAACATAGTAGGAGAGCTTTCAAAACCTTTAAACACTTCGATGAGGTTATTTGGTAATATGTTTGCAGGTCTTGTAATCGGAGGTCTTTTATACAGTCTTGTAGGAAGAGGGATAATACAGTCCGCAACAAGAAATATATTACATGGACAGTTTTCATTCTCAGTAGGCTGGGCAGGAATATTGCAGTTATATTTTGACGGTTTTGTAGGACTGATACAGGCATTTGTATTTACAGTACTTTCATCAGTATATGTAAGTGAAGTTTTAGGCGAGGAAATTGAAGAAGAATAGAAAATATAAAAAATTTATAAATTAATAAAATAGATATTAAAATTTTAGGAGGCAAGAAATGGAAGGATTAGTACAGGCGGCAGCATTATTAGGTGCCGGAATAGCAGCAATAGGGGGTATAGGTGCAGGACTTGGACAGGGTATGGCGACAGCATATGCAGTAGAAGCGGTATCAAGACAGCCCGAAGCGAAACAGGATATTATGCAGACACTTATTATAGGGTTGGCAATTACTGAATCAACCGGAATTTATGCTTTAGTAATATCTTTTCTGCTAATATTCTTAAAAGGTTAAATTTATAAGTTTTTAAAATCATCTGAAGGAGCGGAAATAGAATATGTCGGAAGGATCAAATTTAATTAATATAGATTTTACAATGGCAATCCAAATAGTAAATTTTTTAATACTTATATATATTTTTTGGAAAGGATTTGCCAAAAAAATCGGAAAAGTAATAGAAGAAAGAAAAGCGTTGGCTTTATCAGAAATGGAAATAGTAGATCAGGAGAGAGAAAAATTGGAAGAACAGAAAAAAATTTCTGAAAAACTGAAGAAAGAATCCAAAAGAAGAGCCAATGAGATTTTAATCAAGGCTGAAAGACAGGCTGATGAAAGAAAAGATCAGATTATATCAGCTGCTATGATGAACAGAGAAAGAATGATGATGAAAGCTGAAGCCGATATTGAAAAAATGAGACAAAATGCAAAGTTTGAACTTCAAAAAGAAGTAGGAGAAATAGCTGTAGAGCTTGCAGAAAAGATTATAAAAGAAAATATAAAAGATAAAGAAGATCGGATAATTGACAATTTCATTGATAAAATAGGAGATTAATATTTATGGACAAAAAGGGAATTGCTAAAAGATATGCTTCAGCTATTTATGATGTAGGAAAGGCTTCGGATAACATAGGAGAAATCCGTGAAGTTCTGAATCTTCTGATGGAAAAGTATGAAGAAGAGGAAGAATTTAGAAAATTTTTATCTGATCCTGTTGTTAAAATAGAGGAAAAAGAAGATTTTTTGAAAAAGTCCTTTGATTTTGTAAGTAAAAAAGCATTAAGAATAGTCAACTATATTGTGAGAAAAGGAAGGTTGCCTTTAATTTCTCATATAAAAGAAGAATTTTTAAAAATTTATTATGCTGAAAATGACAAACTACCTGTAACTGCAACGTTTACAAAAGAACTTTCGGAAAATCAGAAAGAGAAGTTAATAAAAAAACTGGAAAGCAAATACGGGAAAAAAGTGGTTTTAAATCTCAAAGTTGATAAAAGCCTCATTGGAGGAGGAATTGTCAAAATACGGAATGAAGTAATAAACGGTTCTATAAAATATCAGATTGAAGATTTGAAAAAAATGTTCTAAAAATTGGAGGTGCTTTTTCTTGAGAATTAAACCGGAAGAAGTAAGTAAAATAATTCGTAAAGAAATTGAAAATTATAATACGGTTCTCGATATTTCCAATATAGGAACTGTACTGGAAGTAGGAGACGGAATAGCGAGAATATACGGACTGGGCAATGTAATGTCAGGAGAATTGCTTGAGTTTGAAAACGGGGCAACTGGAATGGCACTGAATCTTGAAGAAAATAATGTAGGTGCCGTAATTTTCGGAGAAACAAGGGGGATAAAAGAAGGAAGTGCAGTAAAAGGAACTGGGACAATAGCCGGTGTTCCTGTAGGAAAGGAAATTCTCGGAAGAGTAGTGAATGCACTTGGAGAGCCTGTAGACGGAAAAGGGTCTATTGATGCTGAAAAACATATGAATGTTGAAAGAAAGGCTTATGGAATTATTGACAGGAAACCTGTAAACGAGCCTCTTCAGACAGGAATAAAAGCCATAGACGGAATGGTGCCTATCGGAAAAGGTCAGCGTGAACTTATAATAGGGGATAGACAGACAGGGAAAACGGCAATCGCCATAGACTCGATAATTAATCAGAAAACGACGGGAGTTTATTGTATATACGTAGCAATCGGGCAGAAAAGATCTACAGTAGCTCAGATATATAAAAAGCTTGAAGAGGAAGGGGCAATGGAATATACGGCAATAGTTGCAGCAACAGCTTCTGAAGCGGCACCTCTCCAGTATCTGGCACCTTATGCCGGAGTAGCAATGGCGGAGTATTTTATGGAGCAGGGAAAACATGTGCTTATTGTATATGATGACTTGTCGAAGCATGCAGTAGCCTATAGGGAAATGTCTTTGTTACTTAGAAGACCTCCGGGAAGAGAAGCATATCCGGGAGATGTATTTTATCTTCATTCAAGACTTCTTGAAAGAGCTGCAAAATTAAGTGATGAACTGGGGGGAGGCTCGATAACGGCTCTTCCTATTGTAGAAACCAAAGGGGGGGATATATCGGCATACATTCCTACAAATGTTATTTCCATAACTGACGGACAGATATTTCTCGAAACGGATTTATTTAATTCAGGTTTCAGACCGGCTATAAACCCCGGAGTATCAGTTTCAAGGGTAGGGGGAAGTGCTCAGATAAAGGCGATGAAGCAGGTTTCTTCAAAAGTAAAAATAGAGCTTGCACAATATAATGAACTTCTTGCTTTTGCACAATTCGGTTCGGACCTTGATAAAGCTACGAGAGATCAGCTGAATAGAGGAGCGAAAATAATGGAAGTGCTGAAACAGAAACAGTACAACCCTTATAAAGTTGAAGAAGAAGTAGTGTCTTTCTACTGTGTTACAAATGGATATTTTGATGATATTTCTACTGAAAAAGTATCTGTTTTTGAACATGATCTTATTGAAAGTTTGAGGACTAATAGCGAAATTTTAAATATAATAAGGGATGAAGAAAAATTAACCGATGAAGTAAAAAATAAACTTGATGAATATATAGTAAATTACAAACAGGACTATGTATGGTAAGTAGGTGTATTATATGGCTGCGAATATGAAAGAAATAAAAGAAAGAATTGACAGTGTTAAAAATACGGGTCAGATTACAAATGCAATGAATATAGTTTCATCTACAAAATTTAAGAAATTTCAGGAACTCACTTTAAGATCCAGAAGTTACTCAGATACTCTTGATATAGCTTTTGACAATCTTGTTGCAAGTTTAAAAGGAAAAAAACATATTATATTTGATGGAAAATTTGAAGTGAGAAGAATAGGTATTGTAATAATGACATCAGACAGGGGACTTTGCGGAAGCTTTAATTCAAATATGCTGAGAAGAATGGAAGAAATGATAAAAAGTTTTCAGAAAGATGGAAAAGAAGTCAGTATAGTGTCTATCGGGAAAAAAGCAAGAGACTACTGTAAAATCAGGAATATATCAGTAGATAGTGAATATATTCAGTTGATTCCTGAAACTATGTTTGAAAAAGCAAAGAAAATAAGTGAAGATATTGTACAGTTTTATCTGAATGACTTTTATGATGAAGTATATCTGTTGTATTCAAAATTTATTTCGGCAATTGAATATAATATTCAAGTAAAAAAAATACTTCCAATAGAAAAAAAGGAAGGACTTCCTACAAAGGAATATATATTTGAACCGTCTGAGGACGAAGTATTAAGGGCATTTATTCCTAAAGTATTAAATATAGAGCTATATCAGGCTTTGCTTGAAAGTGCGGCAAGTGAGCACTCAGCAAGAATGTCCGCAATGAAAAAAGCAAATGACAATGCAGATGATATGATAAAGAAACTGACAGTTCAGTATAATAGGGAAAGACAAGGTCAAATTACTCAGGAATTGTCGGAAATTGTCGGAGGATCGGAAGCTCTGAAGTAAACAAAGGAGGCTAAAAATTGGAAAATAAAGGGATACTGGTTCAGGTAATAGGACCTGTAGTAGATGTAAAGTTTTCGGATAAATTGCCGGATATATATAATGCGTTGATAATTCATAATGAAAATAATGAGAAAATAGTTGCAGAAGTTCATTCTCATATAGGAAATGGAATTGTAAGAGCAATAGCAATGTCAGGAACGGATGGTCTTAAAAGAGGACTAAAAGTAATTGATACAGGAAAGCCTATTGAAGTGCCTGTAGGAAGAAAAACTCTCGGAAGAATATTTAATGTTCTTGGAGAAACAGTTGACGGAGGAGATATAATAATTCCTGATGTAACGGATTCGATACATAAAGAAGCACCGTCATTTGAAAGTCAAGGAACGGATTCGGAAATTCTTGAAACGGGAATAAAAGTGGTAGATTTACTGGCTCCTTATTTAAAAGGAGGAAAAATAGGTCTTTTTGGAGGAGCAGGAGTAGGAAAAACAGTGTTAATACAGGAACTTATAAATAATATTGCTAAGGGACACGGAGGTTTGTCAGTATTTGCAGGTGTTGGAGAAAGAACAAGAGAAGGTCGTGATTTATATAATGAAATGAAAGAAAGCGGAGTTCTGAATAAAACAGCATTAGTATACGGGCAAATGAATGAGCCGCCGGGAGCAAGATTAAGAGTTGCACTGACTGCATTGACAATGGCGGAATATTTCAGAGATAAAGAAGGTCAAAATGTTCTTCTATTTATTGATAATATATTCAGGTTTACCCAAGCCGGAGCCGAAGTTTCCGCCCTTTTGGGGAGAATGCCTTCAGCAGTGGGATATCAACCGAATCTAGCAACAGAAATGGGAGCATTACAAGAAAGGATTACTTCTACAAGTTCAGGCTCTATAACATCCGTTCAAGCTGTTTATGTTCCGGCGGATGATTTGACCGATCCTGCTCCTGCTACGACATTTGCCCATCTTGATGCTACTACGGTACTGTCAAGACAGATAGCATCTTTAGGTATATATCCTGCTGTAGATCCGCTTGATTCCACATCAAGGATACTGGAACCTGAAATAGTGGGAAATGAACATTATAAAGTTGCAAGGGAAACTCAGAGAGTTTTACAGAGATATAAAGAACTACAGGATATCATAGCAATATTAGGAATGGATGAGCTGTCTGACGAAGATAAACTTGTAGTAAATAGAGCCAGAAAAATACAGAGATTTTTTTCGCAACCTTTTTCAGTTGCTGAACAGTTCACAGGAATGAAAGGAAAATATGTACCTTTAAGAGAAACTATAAGAGGATTTAAGGAAATTTTGGAAGGAATACATGATGAATTGCCTGAACAGGCATTCTTATATGTAGGAACTATTGATGAAGCAGTTGCCAAAGCGAGAGAATTGTTAAGAGAATAATTTATTAGGAGATGGGAAATGGCTACAGAATTTATTTTAAAAGCAGTTACACCTGAAGGTCTTGTATTTGAAAAGCCTGTAACATTTGTAAAAGTGAAAACTGAAAATGGAGATGTGGGAATTCTTGCTAAACATGCTAATTTTGTTTCTTCACTGGGAGCAGGAGAAATGATAGTCAGGGAAAAAGAAAATATTGAAACCACGTATTATCTTGAAGGAGGATTTCTCGAGGTAAGGCAAGATAAAGTAGTAATTTTAGGAGAAGATATGATGGAAGCTACAACAGCCGAAGCGGTAAAACTCGCAAAAAAAACTGCAATTGAACTTGCAAAACAGCATAAATTAAGAGAAGATCAAGATATTCTCGGGACAAAGAAACGTATACAGGAAAATTTAACTAGGAAATAATTGTAATTCATCAGTATTTAAAATATACATAAATTTTAAGCAGTTGAAAAATGTATAAAAATATAATAAAAAACGGAGGCCGTGTATGAAGTATTTGGATGAAATGACAAAAGAGGAACTTATTGATTGTGCTAAGAAAGAAAAAATTTTTTTGGGGCTGACATTTAATAGAGAAAAAATTATGACAAAACTTGAAAAAAAAGGATATAAGCGTAATTATTTCCTAAATGAAAATGCAAAAAAATCTGATAATTCTGACAATAAGGAAAAAGAAATTATTACAGGAGAAAAAAAATCTGTAGTTAATAACGATATGTCAGTGATATCGAATAAAAAGGAAAATATAGCTGAAAATACGAAAAATTCCCCTAATGTTGAAAATTCCTATAATCAAGGCAAGGAACAGGAAGAAAAAAACATAATTCAAATAATGGAAGAAGCGGAAATTTTTTCAGAAGCCTCTTTTATTTACAGAAGCAGAAGTTATTACAGAAATTATCCTAATAAAAAATTAATGAAAAGCTTGAGAAAAAAATATAGAAAATATAGAAATGATCTTCAAAAAGAAATAGACTTTATATATAAAGGGATAAATGAAGAAGAAATTAAGAAAAGAGAAAAAGAAACTGAAATTAACAGATCCAAATTTGCTAAAGGTGCTGAATATGAAGGACAATCAAGCCCCGAGGATATTTATTTTGATAAAGCTCCTTTACCTGCTGCATATTTTGTAGATGAAGTAGTTTTAATGCCCAAAAATCCCACTACACTTTATATTTATTGGGAAATAAGAGACGATACTTTTGAAAAGCTGGCTGAAAATCCTGATATAGTAGATAATATAGTAATAAAACTTTTCAAAGACGGTAGTGAATATAGAAAAATAATAAGACATGAAAGAATAGGCTCCCATTATATAGGAGAAGTCGATACTGATCAGAATTATGAAGTATTTATCGGATATGAAGATAGATACGGAAATTTTTCAGAAGTTGCTCATTCTACTCGGGCAATATCCCCATCTGATAAACTGTCCGACAATATGGAACTGGTTTGGGGAACTGTCAGAGAAGATAAAAATACAAATCAAATAATAAAATATGTAAACAGTCCGATTCCTACTGAAGAAAACAGAGAATTTATAGAACTTATAAAAAATCCTGAAAATGACGAGGAATTTACGGTAGAAATACTCGAAAGACTCTTAAAAATAGGTTCTTCAGAAAATGTAACAGAAAAAGGGGCCAAAAGGACTTCTCCTGACAAACTTATAATGACAGGTGTCGGAAGTTCATAAAATATTTTATTCCGATTTGTAATTAAAAATATTTGAATAAAAGTTTTTTAACGGAAAAATTATTAATTCAAGTATTAAGAAAGTTTGTTGTAAGACACGATGTTTAGATAATAAAATGATTTTGTAAATAAAAGAAATTAAAAATAAAAAGGAGCTGTTAAATTTTTATGATAACAGCTTCTTTTACTATTTATGTAAAATGTATGTACAATAATTTTGAAAAATAATTTAACACTGAAAATGAGGTGAAAAAGTTGATAACCTTAAGAAATTCTAAGTTGCATTAACTTTTTATTTTTTGAATTTTCTCTTTTTAATAATTGAAGTAATTAAGAAAAATATACTCATAGTTACAAATGAAGAAAATAGAACTAAAAGAATACTGCTAAGTACAAGATTATCAAAGTCTATACTTTCATTTCCAAATTTTCCGTATTTATTTAAAAACTTTGACGGATTTGTATATTTTATATTTTTTCCGAATTTCTGTTCAATTTCTTTTTCAGTAAGGTTTAAATGCTCATCAGCATAACTGTCTTTTTTTATGTAAAAGTACCCTTTACATTTTTTATTATTTTCTCCTATAATATATCCCACATAGTAATCATTAATTATTGTAATTTTAGAGATGGAATAACAGTTAATATCATTTTCTTTTAGGTGAGTAGACTTTTTATCTTCTTTCATTTTTTTTAATTTTACATTTTTTAAAATAATGTCGGAATCATCGGTTTTAAGAGGATCTTTTCTTTCAAAAGCGTATGTTTTATTTGCTCTCAGGTATTCATTTTTTCTGTAACTGTCTCCTATAAATCCGAATAAAAAATAAAAAACTCCAATGATAAAGCCTATTATGGAAGAAAGTAGAAAAATTAAAGTAAAGTTATCAATTTTCTTTTTCATCTTGTCATCTCCGATATTTTTTTGTAGCCATGTTTTGTAGAAAATTTGATGCTTCTTTTTCATTTTTAAATACTCTATCAACAATAATTTTTTGTTTATATCCGTCAGACATACTATAAGGTATTCCTGTTTCTTTTGAAGTTGGAAATCTATTTTTAATATTATAAGGTTCTTTAAATTCATCATATAATTTATATTTTTTTATAATCTTTAAATG
The DNA here is from genome assembly GCF_003932895.1 of Leptotrichia sp. OH3620_COT-345. Taxonomy (NCBI): domain Bacteria; kingdom Fusobacteriati; phylum Fusobacteriota; class Fusobacteriia; order Fusobacteriales; family Leptotrichiaceae; genus Leptotrichia; species Leptotrichia sp. OH3620_COT-345. The sequence goes on from NZ_RQYW01000005.1 coordinate 109,228, forward strand.
TACACCATCTTTTTTTATCTGTTTTTATTAATGTCCGACTACGTAAAGTTGATGTTCTTAATGTTATAGGAAGTCCTCCGGAATCAGCCATATTTCTAATTCCCCCATCAGAAAAATTTGGATGAAAACTTTCATTGTTTATTTTTATATTTTCAGAATTTTTAAAACCATTTTTTTTAAAATATTTAGCTGCCGTAAAATAAATTAAAGTATCTAAATCTTTCATTGCTTTTTTATATTCTTTTGAATTTATAAGATTTATCCTTCAGGATCTATTTTATCAATTCTTAATTCTCCTCTTTTTTGTAATTTGTTTTCAATTCTTGAAGTATCTTCCTCTTTTTTTAAATATTTATTTTGAATTTCTAAAGGTAAAAAATAAAATCCGAAGTATATTGATTTAATTCCGATATCTTTTATTTGGGATAAGAATTTCAATTGGTTTCTTAGCTTTTCACTATTAATTGGATAATTTTTATTTTCTATATCTTTTATAATTCGATTTCTTGAACTATTGATATTATTATGTATTCTTTCTTTTGGATATGAGGTAGAGTTATTTGATCTTATTATTTTGGGATTTATTGTTATAAGTTTATTATTTAAAAGACTATTTCCTTCATAGTCAGGAGTTTTTTAAATAGATATTTTTCTACTTTTATTAATAATATTTTCAGATTTTTTCATTTTATCAAGTGTTTCAAGTAAATCATTAAAAGCTTTACTTTTTATATCATTAGGCATATAGTTTCTCTTTTTTTATTTAAAACATTATTTTTATTATACATTAAATTTTGAAAATTTTCAACATATTCGGAAATAAGACTGATAAAAATATTTGAAGTATTGGAAAAGTTGATATAATAAAAAATATATTATATATTAAAGTAGCATCATTTTATTATAAATCATTTTTCTAAGCATTTTATAAGATTTACAAAAGTGTAAACAAAGTGGCTAATTCTATAATAAATAGAATGTAAAAAGAATAGGAGTAATTATGAAAATAATTATTTACGGTGCCGGAGTAATGGCAACTTACGTAAAAGAAGCGATTATAAATTCAGGGAATGAATTTACAGGCTTTGTAGATCCTTTAGGAAATGGAGATTTTGAAACTTTAAAAAATATAAATGAAGATTATGATGGAATTATAGACTTTTCACATTTCAGTTTACTTGACGAGATATTGGAGACAGCTATCGAAAAGAAAGTTCCTGTTATTATTGCGACAACGGGGCATACAAAGGAACAGACGAAAAAAATTGCAGAGGCGGCGGAAAAAATACCGATAATAAAAGCTACAAACACGTCAGTAGGAGTAGCAGTGCTGAATGAAATTACAGCTTATGCGACAAGACTGTTAAAAGGATTTGATATAGAAATTATTGAAAAACATCATAACAGAAAACTGGATGCACCAAGCGGAACTGCAAATACACTTCTTGAAATTATAAATCAAAATACAAATGATGAATACGAAATTGTTTATGGAAGAGAAGGTCAGAAAAAAAGAACTGGAGAAGAAATAGGTGTTCATTCAATAAGAGCAGGTAATATTGTCGGAGAACATACGGTAATTTATTCAAAAAATGATGAAATAATAGAAATAAAACATGAAGCATTGTCCAGAAAAATATTTGCTGACGGTGCTGTGAAAGCAATATTATATTTAAAGAAAAAAAAGTCGGGAATGTATAATATGAAAGACGTACTTAGTATAAAATAAAGGAAAATATAATAAAAAATATATGAAAGAATAAATAATGGAGGATAAAATAATGACAGAACTTGAAAAATCAAAAGCAATAATACAATTTATATCTGAATCTGAAAAAACAACTCCTGTGGAACTTTATACTGATGATGAAATAAAAGATGCAGGTTCTTGTAGAGTAATAGGGAAAGATCATCTGAAGCTGGTTGTAGGAGATTGGAAAGATGTGGAAAAAGTCATTGAAAACAATAATCTGAAAAATTATTACTTGAAAAATGACAGAAGAAATTCCGGAGTACCTATGCTTGATATAAAAAATATAAATGCAAGAATAGAGCCGGGAGCAATAATAAGAGACAAAGTTTCAATTGGAGATAGAGCGGTCATTATGATGGGGGCAGTTATAAATATTGGAGCTGAAATAGGTGAAGGTACAATGATAGATATGAATGCAGTACTTGGAGGAAGAGCAAAAGTAGGGAAGAATTGTCATATCGGAGCGGGAACTGTACTTGCAGGAGTTATTGAACCGCCTTCGGCAGATCCTGTAATCATCGAAGATAATGTGGTAATAGGAGCTAATGTTGTTGTCTTGGAAGGGGTGAAAATAGGTAAAGGTGCTGTAGTAGCAGCAGGGGCTGTAGTAACAGAAAATGTTCCTGAAAAAGTGGTAGTAGCGGGAATGCCTGCTAAAATTATAAAAAATGTTGATGATAAAACAGCTTCAAAAACTGAAATTGTTGAAGATTTGAGAAAGTGATCAAAAATTTAGAAAGCAAAAAAATTAGGAGGATAAAATGAAAAAAATATTACTGGTATTAGGAATTTTAAGCATAAGTGCATTAGGCTTTGCCGATGCAAAATCTGATTTTGAAAATGCACAAAAACTGGCAGGTCAGAAAAAAATAAATGAAGCTGTAAAGGTATTGGAGGGAGTAGCAAGTTCAACGGACAAAGCGTATTCAGTAAAAGCTAATTTTCAGTTGGGAGCATATTATTTACAGAATAATAACAGAGTAAATGCAAAAAAATATTTATCAGCAGCCTGGAAAGATCCAAATTATGTAGTTGAAGAAACTTTAGAAGCGGCAAGACTTCTTTATTTGATTTCCCTTCAGGAAAAAAATATGAAGGAAGCCGAAAAATATATAACATGGGCTGATGAAAAGACAAACGGAAAAGATATAGATACAGTATCAAGTCTTATTATATTCTATTTTGACAATAATATGCAGTCGAAAGGTCAGGCAAGATATGCAGCTGCAAATAAATCAGGAGACAAGGAATTTATATCTGAAATGAATTTCAATATAGGACAGTATTATTTGGGGAAAAATAATAAAACTGCTGCGAAAAAATATTTACAGGATTCATATAACCAGTCGCCGAATGCAGTATTACCTGCAGGATATTTGTTATCTCAAATAGCACTTTCAGAAAAGAACAATGCAGGGGCTGAAAAAATTCTCCTTGAAATGAATACTAAAACAGGTAATAAAAATGCTGAAATACTTGGAATGTTGGGGTCATTCTATTTACAAACAAACAATCTTGTAAAGGCCGAAGATTATTTGAAAAAATCTGCAACAGTTGACAGAAATAATACGGATGCAAGATTATTATTATTGGCATTGTATGAATCAAAAAATGATGCTGCAAAAGCAACTGCAACGTATAATGAAATAAAAGGAACAAAAGGTGTAAATGCAAAAACATTGAATAAAGAATTGGGAGTATATTTTGCTCAGTTCGGAAATGGTGCAATGGCTGAAAAATACCTGAAAAAATCCATAAATGAAGATAAAGATAATGAAGCGAAAGTAGTATTGGGACAGGTTTACTTCGGAATGGGGAAAAAAGCTGAAGCTGTAGCTATATTAAAAGAAGCTGTAAATAATAAAGTAAAAGGTGCAGCAGAAGTTCTGAAACAAGTTGAATCTGCAAAATAAACAAAAACGGAATAAAATAAGAAAAATAAAAGGGCGTTTTGCTCTTTTTATTTTTGAGAAATTTTGTTATAATATAAAAAAGACAGGAGGTGAAAAATTAATTGAGGTTTTATCAGTTTAATTGAGCTTAGAGTTGATTGGAAAATGAATTATGCTTTATAATAAAAAAATTAATTGTAAATAAAAAATTAAGGAGAAAAAATGGCAAGAAAAAAAGCGGTAGAAGAAAAAGAAGATAAGGGACAATCTGAAAAAGAGAGAGTACTGAATTTGGCACTTACCCAGATACAGAAAGAATTTGGAGAGGGTTCTATAATGAAGCTCGGAGAAAATCAGAAAATGAATGTAAAAACTATATCTACAGGGAGTATAAACTTGGATATGGCTCTTGGCATAGGAGGAGTTCCGAGAGGAAGGATTATAGAAGTTTATGGAGCGGAATCATCAGGAAAGACAACACTGGCACTGCACATAATAGCTGAAGCACAGAAAGAAGGTGGAATAGCTGCGTTTATTGATGCGGAACATGCTCTTGATCCTGTGTATGCAAAGGCATTAGGAGTAAATATTGATGAACTTTTAATTTCTCAACCCGATACGGGAGAACAGGCACTTGAAATAGCTGATATGCTTGTAAGAAGTGGAGCTATGGATGTAATAGTAGTGGATTCCGTTGCGGCACTTGTTCCAAAAGCTGAAATTGAAGGAGAAATGGGAGATCAGCAAATGGGATTACAGGCAAGACTTATGTCTAAAGCACTTAGAAAGCTGACAGCAAATATATCAAAATCAAATACGGTAATGGTATTTATAAACCAGATTAGGGAAAAGATAGGAGGATTTTCTTTTACTCCCGGACCTCAGACTACTACTTCAGGAGGAAGAGCATTAAAATTCTTTTCTACAGTAAGAATGGAAGTTAAAAGAATAGGTTCTATAAAACAGGGAGATGATGTTATTGGAAATGAAGTTTTAGTAAAAGTGACTAAAAATAAAGTAGCACCTCCTTTTAAAGAAGCAAGATTCAATGTAATGTATGGAATAGGAATTTCAAGAATAGCTGAGATACTCGATGCTGCCTTGGAGCTGGGACTGGCTTCAAAAAGCGGGGCATGGTTCAGTTATGGTGATGAAAGACTGGGGCAAGGAAGAGTAAATGTAGAAAAAATGCTTCAGGAAAATAAAGAATTATATGATAAAATAGAAAGCGAAGTTCTTGCAGCTATAAGACCTAAAAATGATGAAAATGAAGTTGTAAGTGAAAATACTAAAGAAGAGGAAGTAAAGCCTAAAAAAGCAACTACTAAAAAAAATTCCAAAATGACTGAAGAAGAAATGGAAATTGAATAATGATAATAGAAAAGATTCAGAAGAACAAATTATATCTGTCTAATGGAGAAATAATGGATATTACTCCTTTAATAAGACAGAAATACGGATTAAAAACTAACAACAATATTGAAAGCCTCTATGACGATATTTCATACGAGGCTTCTCTTGAAAAAGGAATATTTCTTCTTTCTTTAAAAGACAGAACCGAAAAAGAGATGCAAATGAAGTTGAATGAAAAATATTCAAATCATAAAATGGTTGCAAAAGCAGTTATGAAATTATCTGAATTAGGTTATATAGATGACTTGAATTATGCGATTTCTTATATAAATACCAGAAAATATGGTGTACAAAGAATAGTTTATAATCTTTCCCAAAAAGGGATAAAAAAGGAAAAAATAGAAGAAGCGTATGAAATTATTCAACAGGAAACAGGGAAAAATATTGAAGATGAAAAACTTGAAAAGGCAATTATGAAAAATATAAAAAAAGAAGAACATAAATTAATACAATATCTTGTAAGACAGGGATTTGAACCGAGAAAAATATTTCAGAAAATAAAAAAGTATAAAGAGAATAGGGAATTTGAAAATTATGATGAATAGAAAGGAAGAGGAATAGAATGAGGACAATATTTTATCATTTTATATTAGCAGGAACATTCATATATGGAACTTTTGTTCATTACTGGTATCTTTTATTAAATAAAGGAGAAAAAAGATATAAGTATGTATGTAAAGTTGGAAAAAACTGGGGTAAAAACATTATTTGGGCTTCCGGAAGTAAAGTAAAACTGATTTATAAAAATCAAAGTGAAGAAGATATAAAAAAAATAAAAGAAACAGGAGAAGCTGTAATTCTTATTTCTAACCATCAAAGTAATGTAGATATTCCTACACTTTTAGGATATTTTCCTTTGAATTTTTCATTTATTGCTAAGAAAGAAATGAAGAAATGGCCGTTGATAGGCCGATGGATGAGATCCTTTGATTGTATTTTTCTTGATAGAAAAAATCCCCGTCAAGGAATGAAAGATATGAAAGAAGCTATTCACAAAATACAAAATGGACATTCTTACGTCATTTTTCCTGAAGGAAGCAGAAGTTCCGATGGGGAAATAGGGGAATTTAAAAAAGGAAGTTTTAAATTGGCAACTGATACAGGGGCAAAAATAGTACCTATTACATTAGTAGGAACGTATGAAGTACAAAGTAAGAAAAGTCTGAAAGTTAAACCAAATAAAAATATAAAAGTAATAATTGACAGTCCTATAAATTTGGAAAATTTAACTAAAGAAGAACAGAAAGAAATACATGAAATTGTAAATAAAATAATAAAAACCAATTTTGAAGAATTTAAAAATGAAAAAACAAGATAATAAAGCAGAAAGGAAATGAGATGAAAATTTTTCTTGCCACAAAAAATAAAGGAAAAATAAAAGATTTTGAAAAATTGATAGAGGGATTGGATATACAAATACTAACAATACTGGATAATATAAACATTCCTGATGTAATAGAAGATAAAGAAACATTTGAAGAAAATTCGGCTAAAAAGGCTTCAGAAATAGCAAAATATACAGGAATTATAACTATTTCGGATGATTCGGGATTATGTGTTGATGTTTTAAACGGTGAACCGGGAGTGTATTCAGCGAGATATTACGGTGAAGGAGCAACGGACGAATTGAATATTAAAAAACTTCTGGAAGAACTTAAAAGTATAAAAAAAGATGACAGAACAGCTTATTTTGTATCTGTTGTCAGTATAGCCTTTCCGGATGGAACTGTAAAATCTTTTAGAGGAGAAACTAAAGGAGAAATTTTATTTAAAAAAGAGGGAAATAATGGTTTCGGATACGACCCTGTATTTTATTCATATGATTTGAATAAATCTTTCGGACTTGCAACTCCTGAAGAGAAAAAAAGTGTCAGTCATAGAGGACGTGCATTTAGAAAATTGAGAGAGGAAATTTTGGAAAGGTTGTAAGGAATATGAAAAAAACGGCAGTCCTAATATATAATTCATTTTGTAATTTTGAATTTAGTATATTATTGGAAATATCAGCAATGAATAAAAAATCTATTACAGTTTTTTCCAAGGATATTTCTCCTATAAGAAGTGAAGAGGGAGCCCGATAAGAGAATATCTGAACTTGATATTAATGAATATAATTCATTGATTTTGACAGGAGCCTATGATATAAGGGAAGCCATTGAAGATGATGAAATTATAAATTTTATTAAAAAATTTAACGTGGAAAGTTATGTCATAGGTGCTGTTTCTATAGCTCCGATATTACTTTTAAAAGCAGGAATTTTTAAAAAAAAATTCATAGCGGGAGTAAATAAAGAAGAACTGCATGAAGAAGGTTTTCTTGAAAAAGATCTTAAATATATGATAAACTGGAATGAAGCTTTGGAAAATCCAATGATTGAAGGATATATTAAGGACAAAAATATTATTACAGCTGTTTCTTATGGCTTTATAAATGGTCAATGGTTATTGCAAAAGAACTTGCTTTAAACGTAAATCCTAAGTCTTTCGGATTATAAAATCATCAGAAATGACATAAAGATATAATATAAAATAAAATAATTATTTAAAAGTATTAACAGTGTTATACTCGGATAAGTATTTTAGATTATCGGATAAGTAAAAATAAGGATTTATTCGGATAGTTTTGGAAGATGATAAAAACTTAAAAAGGAAAAATTATTTTAAAAAATCATAAAAACAAATAAAGATAATTTAATATGAATAAATGAAAAAAACAGCTCTTAATAATTTTAATTTACTTAAAATAAAGAGCTGTTTTGTTATATGTTCAAATTGTCCAGATTCTTAAAAAAGTCCATTTGTGCAGCTTCTACATGTTTTTCACATAATTCTTTAATAGTTTCAATAGGAGTTTTATCATTTAAAATTAAATTTATAATATTTATATGTTCTTCTATGGCTTCTAATCTACGATTGTCAGGACCGTATAAAACTTTTCTTATACGTTCCAGATGATCATAAACCAGCGTCATCTGTTTTGAAAAAAAGAAGTTTCCACAATTTTCAGCAAAAAAATATTTATATCCTCCATAAAGTTTATCAAATTCTGCTCCGCTTACATTATCTTTCCGTTCCATTTTTTCAAACTTTTTTCTAAAATCCAAAAGAGAAGATTTAAGTTCAGTCCTATCCAGAAATAAAATTGTCAGTTCCACTAAAAGAGGTTCGATTCTTGAACGAACTTGAAAAACATCTTTTATAAGTTTTAAATCTATTTCGGTTACAGATACTGATTTTCTAGGATTAATAATAACAAAATTTTCATTTTCCAGTTGAGAAAGAGCTTCCTTTACGGGAGTTTTACTTATGGAAAGCTCTTCAGCTATTTTTCTTTCATGTATAATTTCCCTTTCTTTATATTCGTTGTTCATTATTTTACTTTTTATATATTCGTATGCTAATGTATCCAATTTTTTTTTCATATTTTGTACTCTTATAATGAGCTTCTCCTCTCCATATCCATATTTTTTTGAACAGTTATAAGTTATCACAGCTTTATTATAATGTCAACATTTTTAAAGAAAAAAAATAAAATAAAAAAATAAAATTGAAAATAGCTTTAAATATTGAGTTTTTATTAATCTGAAATATCACATATAACAAAAAATAAAAATATTTTTAATAATAATATTGACTATTTGAAATTTCATACTATAATAATAATAGAAAATGAATTTAAAATTATAAAATAAAGGAGGAGTAAAATGCTTTATACAGTATTAAAGGAAAACAGTTATCAGGATTCAATAAATCTGATGTTGTTGACAAATCATATCAGTATAATGAAAGGGATAAACAAAGTACAGGTTATGATGGGGACCGATGCCAATAAAGATATTTTCAACACTGCGGGACTTCTTTCAGAAGAAGCCGCAAAAGCAAAACCGAGTGATATGGTGGTAGTAATCGATACAGACAATGAGTCGGTTGTGAAAGAAGCTTTGGAATCAATTGATAGATTTTTATCCGATTTATCTGTAAAAAAAGAAACAGGGATTCAGAAATCAGTAAGAAATTGGTCACAGGTAAAAGAAGTAATGCCTGATGCCAATATGGCATTGATTTCAGTGCCGGGAATTTATGCTGCTGTGGAAATAGAGAATGCAATTGATAATGGGTTACATGCTTTTGTTTTCAGTGATAATGTTCCAAAAAGCGAAGAAGTGAGATTGAAAAAAAAGGCACATGAAAAAGGACTTCTGGTGATGGGACCTGATTGCGGAACAGGGATTATAAGTAATGTGCCTCTTGCTTTCACAAATGTTGTTCGTCCGGGAAATATAGGAATAGTCGGAGCTTCAGGAACAGGAATACAGGAAATTTCTACAATTATTGAAAAACTTGGAGGAGGAGTTATTCATGCAATTGGTACGGGAGGACGTGACTTGTCAACAGAAGTAGGAGCCGTAACTATGAAAGATGCTTTAGTGGGACTTGCACATCATGATCCGACAGATGTAATAGCAGTTGTTTCCAAGCCTCCTGCAAAAGAAGTTAAAGATGATGTAATACAGTTGTTACATTCACTAAAAAAACCCGTAGTTGCCATCTTCTTGGGAGAAAAGCCTGAATATCATGAAGGAAATGTTTATTTTGCTCATACATTGGAAGAATGTGCAAAAATTGCAACAGATCTTGCTAAAGGAGAAAAAGTCAAAGCAAATTATCAGAAGAAGCTTGATATAACTGCTCAGGACAATAGCATTTCAGGTAAAACTGTAAAAGGATTATATTCAGGAGGAACTTTGGCATACGAGGCTGCAATGCTTGTAGGAGAAGCTTTGAAATTATCTTCGTCAGCAAAGGAAGAAGGATATATGCTGAAAACTGACGGATTTGAAATAATGGATTTAGGAGATGACATTTATACTCAGGGAAAACCTCATCCTATGATTGATCCGAGTGTGCGTATTGAAAAGCTTCGTGAATTTGGAGCAGATTCTAAAACAGGAATTATTTTGTTGGATGTAGTTTTAGGATACGGAGCACATGATGATATGGCAGGAGAACTAGCTCCGGTTATAAAAGAAATATTGAAAAAAGCTGAAGCTGAAAACAGAAAACTTTACGTAATCGGAACAGTGTGTGGAACAAAAGGAGATCCTCAAAATTACGAAAAATCTCAAAAAATTCTGGAAGAAGCAGGAATGCTTGTTAAAGAAAGTAATGCTGCTGCATTGAGATTGGCATTGAATTTAATGGGAACCGATATTGATGAACCTGATAAAGAATTTAAAGAATATACAGGAAAAGTAAATGATTTACCTGGAATAAGTGGAGCAATAAGTGAGCTTCTTTCTACTAAACCTAGAGTTATCAACATAGGAGTTGCAGGATTTGCTGAACCTGTAATACAGTATGGAGGAACTTGTACACAATTTGAATGGAAACCTATAGCAGGAGGAAACCAGAAACTTATTAAAATTTTACAACAGCTAAAACATATGGAAAATCTTGAAAAAGAAAATGATATAGTAGTTGAAGCTATGAAAAATTCAGCTCCTTACTTAATAGATGTCGTACCTGCACATACTGTAATACCGGAAATAAACGGAAAAGCACTTTTACATGCAGGATCGCCTATAAAGTATGAAGAAATGACAGGACCTATGCAAGGTTCATGCATCGGTGCCGCATTATTTGAAGGTTGGGCAAAAGATGAAGCTGAAGCACGAAAACTTTTAGAAACAGGCGGAGTGACATTTATCCCTTGTCATCATGTGAAAGCTGTAGGACCTATGGGAGGGATAACTTCCGCAAATATGCCTGTACTTGTAGTTGAAAACAGACTTACAGGGAATCACTCTTACTGTACATTAAACGAAGGAATAGGAAAAGTCTTGCGTTTCGGTGCTTATTCCGAAGAAGTTGTAGACAGACTGCACTGGATGAAAGATGTATTAGGTCCTGTTTTAGGAAAAGCGGTAAGACAGGTTGAAGGCGGAGTAAACTTAAATGTAATCATTGCTAAAGCTATTACAATGGGTGATGAATTCCATCAACGTAATATTGCGGCAAGTTTACTGTTCCTGAAAGAAGTGACACCGCTTATAGTGACACTTGATATGGATGATAAAATGAAAAAAGATGTTATACAGTTTTTAGCAAATACAGATCAGTTTTTTCTTAATATTATGATGGCGACAGGAAAAGCGGTTGTAGACGGAGCCCGTGTCAATAAAATGGGAACTATAGTTACAACTATGACACGTAATGGAAAAGATTTCGGAATACGTGTGAGCGGTCTTGGAGATGAATGGTTTACTGCTCCTGTAAATACCCCTAAAGGACTTTTCTTTACAGGATTTACTCAAGATGATGCAAATCCTGACATAGGAGACAGTGCAATTACTGAAACAGTAGGTGTAGGAGGAATGACAATGATAGCTGCTCCGGGAGTAACGAGATTTGTTGGAGCGGGAGGCTTCAAGGATGCTTTAAAAGTCAGTGATGAAATGTCTGAAATATGTACTACACATAACCCTAATTTTGCAATACCTACTTGGGATTTCAAAGGAGCACCTCTCGGAATAGATATAAGAAAAGTAGTTGAAACAGGAATTACTCCTATTATAAATACAGGAATAGCTCATAAAAATGCAGGAGTCGGACAAGTAGGAGCAGGAACTGTAAGAGCACCGTTAGCATGCTTTGAACAGGCATTAATAGCATATGCAAAACATATCGGTCTGGACATTGATTAATGGCGGAATTATATCGAAAATACAAAGATGATAAAGAAACAGGGAGTATCAGTAAGCTGGTACTCCTATATCTGAAAAAGTATAATACAGGATATATTCACAGTGTGTTTAATCATTCTCTAAATATACGGTTTGGTGAAAATTTAATTCATATTTCAGGAGAAAACAGGGGATTAGTGAGTTTCGGGTGTTCCATATCGGAAAAGAAAGTAAAAGAACTTATATTAAATGTTGATATAGATAATATTGTAATGAAAAAAGGGGAAAGTTTGCTTTTTTATAAGCGGTCGGGAATTGAAAAATTAAATCTTTCAGGATTAAAGACAATAAATTTAGAAATCAAAAATATAAAAAAATCAGAAGGAATATTGAAAAAAATATTCGAATATCTGAAAAATATAGATTTTAATCAGAAAACAGGAATAAAAACAGATAAAGTTATAAAATATTTACAAAACGGAATTACGACGGAAAGCCAGAAATATTTAACAGGAAGAGGAAAAGGACTTACTCCAAGTGGTGATGATATTTTACTCGGATATGGTTTAGTATCCTGTATATATGTTGAAAATGTCAAACTGATATATGGGGATTTGACTACAGATATAAGTAGACAGTATTTTGATGCATTTAACAGAGGCTATGTAAATCAAACTTTATTTGAATTATTTTCCGGAAATATTGAAAATTCAGTTTCAAATATTACTAAAATAGGGCATACTTCAGGATATGACATATTATTCGGAATTTTTTTGGGAATAAAAAATCTTTTGGAAAAATGGAGGAAATAAGATGAGCAGTATGTTGGAAAAACGATATAAAGCGATGAACGTATCGGAGCGTTATTGGTGGAAAGTAGTGGCATTATGTTTTGTAGGATGGATTTTAATGTATGCTGACAGAACAATTTTAAATCCTGTTATGGGAAAAATAGCAGAGCAATTTAACTTAAGTAATACTCAGTTGGGAGCTCTTAACAGTGTATTTTTCCTGACTTATGCAATAATGCAGATTCCTTTCGGGATAGCGGGAGATATTATAGGAAGAAGAATTGTAATTACACTTGGATTTATATTATTTGGAGTAGGTACATTTTTAAGCGGAATAGCAAGTGGAATAGGGATTTTAATGATTTATCGTGCTATAACGGGAATAGGTGAAGGAGCATATTATGGACCTCAGTATGCATTATCAGGAGAGGCGATACCGGCTAAAAGTTTGACTTTGGGAACAGCTATAATAAATAGCGGTATGGCATTTGGAACTTCGGGAGGATATCTTCTTTCAAGTTATTTAGTTCTTGAAAAGGGAAATCACTGGAGTTTACCATTTTTCATTATGTCGGTTCCTACTATTATAATAGGGATAATGTTTATGTTTTTAAAAGAAAGAGTTATAAAGCCAGAAGATGCTGACAAAAAGAAAGAAGAAGTCAATAAAGAGGAAACTGTAAAAGCTAAAAAATCCGGATTGTCAGTATTTAAGAATAAAAACTTGTTATGTGCATTCCTGTTACTTTTCTGTTCAATTTATGCAAATTTTGTAATACTTACATGGTTACCTAAGTTTTTACAGGCTGAAAGAGGATTTGAAGGGACAAGTGTCGGATTTATAGCTTCATTGGTTCCATGGGCTTCAGTACCGGGAGCATTGATAATTTCAAGACTGTCAGATAAGCTTAAAAAGACAAAATTGTTTGTTTTCTCTTTAGTTCCTTTGGCATTAATTTCCACATTCGGAATGGCGTTTGTAACAGATAGGGGATTACTCATATTTATGCTTATATTATACGGATTAACGGGAAAATTGGCATTGGATCCTATATTAGTAGCGTATGTAACGAAAAATTCTCCTAAAGAAGCCTTGGGAACAGCTTTAAGTGCATACAATTTTATAGGTATGTCGGCAGCGATTACAGCACCTATCGTAACAGGATGGATAGCGGATAAGTTCGGTTCAATGCAAGCAGGATTTTATCTTGCAGCAGTTCTTTTACTTGTAGGTATGTTTATATTCAGTGCAGCAAGTGAAAGTGGAAGTCAGGAAAGTGTTAAAGCATAGAAAAAGTTAAAGAAGATTGAAAAGGGATAAAAAATAATATATTTTATATGAGGTGAGATAAATGAGTGATGTAGTTATAGTATCGCCAAAGGAATTACACAATCTTATTCAAAATAAATTGGAAAAAGCGGGATTGAAATCGGAACATGCAGATGAAGTGGCAAGGCATTTGGTATTTGCCGACAGCTGCGGTATTCATTCACATGGGGCTGTCCGTGTAGATTATTATGCTGAAAGAATAGCAAAAAAAGGGGTTACTATAGAACCGGAAATGTATTTTGAAAAAACGGGACCGAGTACAGGGATTTTCCATGGAGATAATGCAATTGGACAATATGTTGCCAATGAGGCATTGAAATATGCCATAGAGATGGCAAAAGAAACGGGAGTATCTGTAGTTGGAGTTTCAAAATTAAGTCATAGTGGAACCATGGCTTACTATTTAGAAGAAATTACAGCAAATGACCTTATAGGTATTTCTATCTGTCAATCAGACCCTATGGTAGTACCTTTTGGCGGAAGAGAACCTTATTACGGAACAAATCCTATAGGATTTGGAGCACCGTCTGCCGGGAAATTACCTATTATATTTGATATGGCAACTTCCGTTCAGGCATGGGGGAAAATTCTGGATGCCCGTTCAAAAAATCTTGAAATTCCTGATACATGGGCAGTGGATAGAAGAGGTGTACCTACTACAAATCCTCAAGATGTGGGAGCGTTATTACCTATTTCAGGACCGAAAGGATACGGTTTGATGATGATGGTAGATATTCTTTCAGGATTAATGTTAGGATTGCCTTTCGGAGGACATGTATCGTCAATGTATGATAAAATGTCTGAAGGAAGAGATTTAGGTCACACATTTATAATAATTGATCCTGCGAAATTTATGGACATAAATAAATTTAAAGAAAATATAGCAAAAACCCAGGAAGAACTTCACAATATTCCTGCAGCTGAAGGATTTAAACAAGTTTATTATCCGGGAGAAACATCTCAACTTACATATGAAAAATATCAGAAAGAAGGAATTCCTGTTGAAAAGGGGATATATGAATATTTAATTAGCGACATAGTCCATTACGATAAATTCGGAGGACAGAGTGCTTTTGCAAGTAAAAAATAATTATAGTTTACTCCTAAAATATAAGAAAAGGAGAGATAATAAATGCCTGAAAATAAAAAAATGTTTCATTTGTCATTAACTAATCAGATATTGATAGCTACTTTTGGAGGTATTATATTCGGAGGTATTGTTGGAGAATGGTCCTCAAATTTAAAGGTGTTTGGAGATATATTTTTAAGACTTATCCAAATGTCTGTTATAATGTTAGTTATGTCTGCCGTTATAGTAGCAGTAGGTAGAGGAAACAGCAGTGATACTGGAAAAATGAGTATTCATACTTTTAAATGGATCATATTTTTTACTCTTATTTCGGCTTTTATGGGAGCGGGACTTGCATATCTCATTCAGCCCGGAACAGGAGTTGCACATATGACTGAAGTAGGTAAAAATGTAACAACTGCGGGTCCGATTCAGGACAGCTCACTAAAAGATACAATACTTGCTTTTTTTACGACAAATGTATTTTCAGCTATGGCAAGCAGTGCAATGGTACCATGTATAATATTTTCGCTGTTTTTTGGAACAGCAATGTCTCAATATATAAAAGATACAGGAAAAACTATTATTTTAGACTGGGTTACGGCTATTAATGAAATTATAGTTAATATAATAAAAAATGTAATGAAAATATCACCTATAGGAATATTTTGTCTATTAGCGGATGTGACAGGAAGTAAAGGATTTACAGTAGTAATACCTATGATAAAATTTCTTGGGATATTAATTATAGGAGGGATTCTCCAATTAATAATTTATGGTTTTATGACAGCTTTCATATGTAAAGTAAGTCCGTTTAAAATGCCTAAGAAATTTGCCAAAATGTCTATTATAGCTCTTACAACTACATCAAGTGCCATAACCCTTCCTACAAAAATGGAAGATTCGGTGACAAAATTCGGCGTCAGCAGAAAAGTAGCCGATTTTACAGGGCCGATAACAATGTCTATGAATTCATCAGGCTGGGCATTATGTAATGTCACTGCAATATTTTTCATGGCTCAATTTTCAGGAGTACATCTTACAACTTATCAGATGGTAATGGCTGTAATACTTTCCTGTTTGATGTGTATGGGTAGTGTTGTTGTACCGGGGGGAGCAATTATAGTTTATACATTTTTAGCAACTTCTATGGGGCTACCTCTTGACAGTATAGCTGTTCTTATAGGAATAGACTGGTTCTCAGGAATGTTCAGAACGTTAAATAATGTTGATATAGATGTATATGTCGCTATGCTTGTGGCAAATAAAATAAATGAATTTGACAGAGATGTGTATAATGATCTTAAAATTGTAGAATATTAAAATTCTATATGGGATTTCTATATAAGTATGCAGTAAAAAGTTAATTTTTATTATGTAGAGACTCGATGTCAAGAAAGATAAAATATATAAAAACTTTAAAAATTTAAGCTGTATTAATTTTTTAATTTTTTGTTTATATATTAAATATAAATTATTTAAAAATACAGATTAAGAAAAAACCGCCTTCAGAATATTTTCGGGCGGTTTCTTTTTAAACCTTATAAAATACTTATTTAATAAATGTTTCAAATTTTTCTGCATATTTTGCAGGGGTAAATTCAATTATTTCAAAATCTGCAAGTTCATTTATGTAGAAGGGATCTTCTTTTAAAATAGCTTCCAGTTCTTCTTTTGTAACATTATGAGCTAATATTACACCTCCAACCGGAGGAGTCTGCCTTCCTGAAACAATAAATTTTCCTGTTTTGTAATATATATCTAAAAAATCCAGATGTGCCGGGCGAAATTTACTTATTTCATCTAATGGTTTTTTATAAGTCAGTATTGCTATAAATATATTTTTCATAAGTCGACAGTCCTTTCCTTAGAAATATTTTAAAAAATTAAAACCAACCTCTTAACTTCATTGCTTTAGAAATTTTTTCAATACTTTTCATATAAGAAGCATTTCTTAAATCAACTTTATATTTATCGGCTAAATCCCATACATCTTCAAATGCTTTTGAAAGAAGAGAAGCTTCTTTTTGTTGAACTTCATTAAATTCCCAGTAGTATCCTTGTAGATTTTGTACCCATTCAAAATAGGAAACTACAACTCCTCCTGCATTTGCAAGAATATCAGGAACAACAACAATTCCCTTTTTAAACAGAACTTTGTCAGCTTCAGGAGTAGTAGGCCCGTTAGCTCCTTCTGTAATAACTTTTGCTTTAATTCTGTCGGCATTTTCAGAAGTAATTTGATTTTCCAATGCACAAGGTGCTAAAACATCAACTTCCAGTTCAAGAAGTTCTTTATGAGGGATCTCTTTCCCATATCCGTTATTTTTTACAAATCCGTTTGCTTCCATTTCTTTTATTATTTTTTCCATATCAATTCCGTTTTCATTATAAAATGCAGTATCCACATTGGATATAGCGACAATTTTTGCTCCGTCCTTATGAGCATAGTAAGCCGTATAGTATCCTACATTTCCAAAGCCTTGTATTGCATAAGTAGAATTTTTAACTTCTTTTCCTAATTTTTTTAACGCTTTTTTAGCAGCAAGATGAACCCCGTATCCTGTTGCTTCAGTTCTTGCAAGGGAACCTCCAAATTCTAAAGGCTTACCTGTAAATACTCCCGGAGTGGATTTTTTTACAATTTCCTCATAGGCATCAACCATCCATGACATAATCTGACCGTTTGTATTTACATCCGGAGCAGGAATGTCAACTTTTTCTCCGATTAATGGAGCAATTGCTTTTGCATAACCTCTGGAAATTCTTTCCAGTTCTGCTGCAGAGTATTCTTTAGGGTTAATAGTTATTCCTCCTTTACCTCCCCCATAAGGAATACCTGCAACGGAACATTTAAAAGTCATCCATGTTGACAATGCTTTTACTTCATCTCTTGTTACATCAGGATGAAATCTTATTCCTCCTTTAAAAGGACCAACTGCATTATTATGTTGAGAACGATATCCTGTAAAAGTTTTTACTGTTCCGTTATCCAGTTTTACAGGAAATGAAACTTCCAAAACTCTCATAGGATCTTTTAAAATTTCATACACAGCAGGGTCTGTGTTTAATTTATCACACGCTGATTTTATCTGTTTCTGTGCAATTTCAAACGGATTTAAAGTTTCTTTTGCCATTATTCTGACTCTCCTTTCAAATTTATTTTCTTCCACATATAATTTATACTACAAAATAATATTAAAATGCAATATTTTTTATTCAGACATTATGTAAATTTCAGTTGAAATTTTTTAGAAAAGGATAGAAGGTGAGCATAAATAAAATTTATACTGATTAGTATAGTTTTAATTTAATGCCGATATAATTATAAATAATAAAATTAAAATTTTTAACAATAACAATATTTTTTAATAAAAAATATTAAGAAAAAAGTTGAAGTTATAACTATAAACAAAATATGAAAAAAATGGTATTTGAAGAAAAGATATAATATTAAAGTATTAGGACAGGACTTATACTTGAATTTGTTTACTTTTTTGTAAGTAAGTAATCTTCAATAAATTAGTTGAAAAATTTTAATTATTTGCCAGAAAAATTTGATATTTTTAATTTTTTTAATAAAGTTTAATATAATGTTTTACTAAAAATATATTTAAGTTTATCTTAGATAAAATTTTTCAAAAACATAAAAATATTACATAAAAAACAACAGGTAATGTCATATTCTCAAGCTGACTTTTTTACTTTTCAATATTAATAATAAAAAGATTAATGAAAAATTCAATAATAATATATACTATAAATGACATTTATTAATCATAAATACTTTTTTTTCAGTTAATATTATGATAAAATTATTTATATATTTTTACAGAAGGGATGTTTTATATGCTTATAAATAAAGTAAACGAAGTAAAAATTACTGATAATATTAAAGTAGGAAACGGAAAAATGTTTTTAATAGCCGGTCCATGTGTTATAGAATCAGAGGATCTGGTTATGGAAGTAGCTGAAAAAATGAAAGAGATTACTGATAAACTTGGAGTACAGTATGTATTTAAGGCATCGTTTGACAAAGCAAACAGATCATCTATCTCATCATTTAGAGGTCCGGGAATAGAAAAAGGACTTGAAATTCTTTCAAGAGTCAAAGAAAAGTACGGAGTAGCATTGGCAACTGATATTCATGAGCCTTGGCACTGTAAGGAAGCAGCAAAAGTGATAGATCTGCTTCAGATACCTGCTTTTTTATCAAGACAGACGGATCTTCTCATTGCCGCAGGCGAAACGGGGAAGGCTGTAAATATAAAAAAAGGGCAGTTTTTAGCTCCATGGGATATGAAAAATGTAGTAAAAAAATTTGAAGAAATAGGAAATAAAAATATAATGCTTTGTGAAAGAGGTGCAAGTTTTGGATATAATAATTTAGTTGTTGACATGAGAGGACTTCTTGAGATGAGAAAATTCAATTATCCGGTAGTTTTTGATGCTACACATTCAGTGCAGATACCCGGAGGACAGGGGGAAACTTCAGGAGGAAACAGCACTTATGTTTACCCCCTTGCAAGGGCGGCATTAGCAGTGGGAGTTGACGGAATATTTGCCGAAGTACATCCCGATCCTTCGATAGCCAAGTCAGATGGTCCTAATATGTTAAAATTAAATGATGTGGAAAATATATTAAAGCATTTACTGGAATATGACAAAATAACAAAAAAATATTAAAAATTGTAATGTGAAATGAAAAGAAGGAGAAAAGATGAAGTATACGAACTTACTTAATGGGGAATGGAAAGGATCGGAAAAGGCAATTAAAATATATTCACCTATAAATGGTGAAGAGCTTGGAACGGTTCCGTCAATGACAAGAGAAGAAGTGGATTATGCGATGGAAACCGCTAAAATAGCTTTGAATGACTGGAAAAATCTGGCTGTAATTGAAAGAGCTAATTATTTATATAAAGCTGCGGAAATTTTGGAAAGAGATAAGGAAATAATAGGAGAAATACTTGCAAAAGAAGTATCTAAAGGTATAAAAGCGGCGATAAATGAAGTTACAAGGACAGTGGAGCTTATAAGATATACTGCTGAAGAAGGAATGAGAACAGTTGGTGAAATAGTTGAAGGAGGAAGCTTTGAAGTGGTAAGTAAAAAGAAGATAGCTCTTGTCAGAAAAGAACCTATGGGCCTTGTACTTGCAATAGCTCCATTTAATTATCCTGTAAACCTTTCAGCTTCTAAAATAGCTCCGGCACTTATAGGAGGAAATGTCGTAATATTTAAACCGCCTACTCAGGGTTCAATAAGCGGACTGCTTCTTGTAAAGGCATTTTATGAAGCGGGAATTCCTAAAGGAGTTATAAATACAGTAACAGGAAAAGGATCAGAAATAGGAGATTATTTAATTGCCCATCCTATGGTTGACTTTATAAATTTTACAGGGAGTACACCTGTAGGAAAGAAAATAGGAGAAGTGGCAGGGATGCGTCCTATAATGCTTGAATTAGGAGGAAAAGACGGAGCAATAGTAATGGATGATGCCGATTTGGAAAAAGCCGCGAAAGATATAGTTAGCGGAGCATTCAGTTATTCAGGTCAGAGATGTACTGCGATAAAAAGAGTTCTTGTAATGGAAAATGTTGCAGATAAACTTTCAGAGTTGATAACTGAAGAAGTAAAAAAATTAAAAGTAGGAGATCCTTTTGATAATGCAGACATAACTCCTTTAATAGATAACAGAGCAGCAGATTTTATAGAAGGGCTTATAACGGATGCCAAGGAAAAAGGAGCAAAAGCTCTCACAAAATATAAAAGAGAGAAAAATCTTCTATGGCCGGTACTTTTCGATCATGTCACACTTGATATGAGAATAGCGTGGGAAGAGCCTTTTGGGCCTGTACTGCCTCTTATAAGAATAAAATCAATGGAAGAAGCTATAGAAATATGTAATGGTTCAGAATTCGGGCTTCAAACTTCAGTGTTTACAAGGGATATTATAAAAGCATTTCATATTGCGGAAAAACTTGAAGTAGGAACAGTTCAGATAAATAATAAAACTCAAAGAGGTCCGGATAATTTTCCGTTTTTAGGAATAAAGGGGTCCGGTGTCGGAGTGCAAGGTATAAAGTACAGTATTCAGAGTATGACGAAAGTAAAATCTATAGTAATTGATTTATAATGTGTTGTTTAATGCAGAATAAAAAATTATAATAAAAACAGGAGGAGAGTATTATGAGTTCTAAATTATTGCTTACTCCGGGACCTACAAATGTACCGGAGAGATATTTAAAAATACTGGGAAAGGATATTATACATCATAGAACCCCCGAATTTAGAAAAATGTTAAAAGAATCCAATGAAAATCTGAAAAAAATATTTAAAACAAATAACGATGTGAGTATTATTACAGCATCGGGTACAGGAGCAATGGAAGCTTCAGTAGTAAATTTTTTCTCAAAAGGGGAAAAAGTAATTGTTATAAATACAGGGTATTTTGGAGAAAGATATAAAAAAATATGTAAAATATACGGATTAAATGTAATAGAGCTGATTTATGAATTCGGAGAGGGATATAAACTTGAAGATGTAAAAAAAGCATTAAATGAAAATTCTGATATAAAAGGGATTTTAGTTACTCACAGTGAAACTTCCGCCGGTATACTGAATGATATAAAAGCGTTGGGCGAATTAACAAAAAATAGTGATATATTACTTATTGTAGATGCTGTCAGCGGACTTGTAGCAAATGAATTTGATTTTGAAAAATGGAATGTGGATGTAGCTGTTGCAGGAAGTCAGAAAGCCTTTTTAATACCTCCGGGATTATCTTTTGTAGCAATAAGTGACAAAGCTAAAAAAGCAATAGAAAAATCCGACTTGCCAAAATACTATTTCAGTATAAAGCAGTATGAGAAATATTTTTATGATTTGTCTGAAACTCCTTATACTCCGGCTATAGCATTAATCCTTGCATTACATGAATCATTAAAAGAACTTGTCGTAAAAGGTACCGATGTGACTGTAAAAGAAAAATATGAGTTAAGGAAATTAATAGAAGAAAAGGCTCAAAAGCTAGGGTTTACTTTACTTGTAAAAGAAGAAAAAAACAGAACTAATACTTTAGTGTCGGTTTATAAGGAAGGGATAGATATAAAAAGTATAATAAATGAGCTTGAAAATAAAGGATATACTGTTACGGGAGGAAAAGGAAAATATGCCGACAGTCTGATGAGAATAGGGATATTAGGAGAAATTTCCAAAGAACAGATAAATGATTTTTTTGTTGTACTTGAAGAAGAATTGAAAAAACAGTTAGGAGAATAAATGAAACCTTATTTATTTAAAATCGGTAACTTTGAGTTGAGGATATACAGTCTGATGTATATAATAGCTTTTCTTGTAGGAATATTCATAGCATCAAAAGATAAAGTAGCCGAAAAAAGAGGAATAAAAGATAAGAAAATGATAGAAGACTTTGCTTTCTGGGCAATAATTTCAGGTCTTATAGGAGCAAGGTTGTATTATGTGATTTTTAAATTCAGTGAGTATATGATCAGTCCTATTTCTATATTGAAAGTATGGGAAGGAGGGCTTGCAATACATGGAGGAATAATAGGAGGCCTTATTGGATCATATTTATATGCTAAAAAATATAACCTTAATATATGGGTATTGACTGATATGGGCGTAGGTCCTTTGTTATTTGGACAATTTTTAGGAAGATTCGGCAATTTGGCAAATGGTGAAGTTCACGGTGTTCCGACATTTACTCCTTTAAATGTAATATTTACAGGGAATTTCAATCAGTGGTGGATTTCATATCAGTCTATGTCTCTTGAAATGCAGGCAAAATTTAAAGAGCTCATTCCATGGGGAATAGTTTTTCCCAAAGATACTCCGGCAGGAATTGAATTTCCGGATTATCCTTTACATCCGGCAATGCTTTACGAATCATTTCTAAATTTGATAGGCTTTTTACTGCTCTGGTTTTATTTTAGGAAGAAAGAGTATAATCCGGGAGTATTAAGTATGATTTATCTCATAATATACGGAGTTATAAGAATTTTTGTAAGTACATTCAGAGCTGAAGACTTGATGGTTTACGGTATAAGAGCACCTTATATGATAAGTCTTTTAATGTTTGTATTTGCATTTATAGGAATAAAATATTTCGGTAGAAAGAACAGATTGTATAAAAAATAAAATTTAAAAAGGAGTATGCTATTTTTAGCAACTCCTTTTTAGTTTTTATATAACCGTTATTCCCTTTTATAAGATCAAATCATTAAAAATTTTTATTTATATTTTTATTTTGAACATTGTTTTACATAAATATTCTATAATATAAAATCATAATCTGCCAAATTTTTGAATTATTTGAATCTGGATAAAATAAAGCATTAAAAAATTTTCTTTTAAAATTAAGAGTTATCTTGCAATTGTAAAATGTACTAAATATGTATTTATGTAATTTTATAAAATAATAATTTTTGATTTTTAAATACATTATTTATAATTATAAGATTATTTTTAATTTATGAGATATTTTTCTGTTATTCCAATAAAAAATGGAAATACTGTTTGAAAGAATATTTAAGTATTTCCATTATAAAAAAATTTATTTTATCTGAACAGTCCTTTTTTAGTTTCCTGTTTTTTTATTAATTCATCAAGTTTATTTTCTATATTTTTCAGTGTATTTTCAAGAATTTCAACTTTATTTTTTAGATTTTCAATGTTTTCTTTAAAAAAATTACTGTTTTGTTCATTTATGACTAAAAGATTTTCCATGAAATTATCATTTTTATTTTTGGAATTTTCAAATTTTTCAAATATTTCTTCTGTAAATTTTTTAATTGTTTCTTTAAGTTCGATATCTGACTTACTTATGTCCATGGTGAAATTGATTAGTGCCTTTTCAATAGAAGAAAGTCTTTCCCTTAAAAAAGGGTAATCAAAACTTTTTAGGATTTCATTAGAATTTCTGGAAGAGTCTAAAATTTCATTCAGTTCTCTTAATCGGGAAATATTTATTTCGGATTTCTTAATTCCCGCTTTTAAATTTTCTTTTACAATATATGTTTTATTTTTTTCTTTTATAACTTCAAGTTGCCCTTTTTCAATACGATTATAAATGGTCCTTCTTGAAACGTTACGTTCCTTCATATACTCCTTTATTGACATCTTCAAAACTATCACCTCTTACCAATATTATATATAAATTCTCTAAGATAGTAAAGAGATTTTTTATCTTATCTTTCTAAAGTATACTGTTTTTATATGTCAAATATTTTTAAACAGGTTAAAAAATATAATAAAAAATGATATAATAAAACGAAAATGGAAAAAATGAAGAAAGGAGTGTTTAAAAAGTTTAATGAGAAATAACATTTATACCGCTTTAGTTCACTATCCCGTATATAACAGGAACAATGACACAGTGGCTACATCAGTTACAAATTTTGATATTCATGATATTTCGAGAACATGCAGAACATATGACATAAAAAAATATTTTATAATAACTCCTGTAGATGCACAACAGGAACTTACAAAAAGAATAATAGATTACTGGATTGAAGGAGATGGGATAGAATTTAATAAAAATAGAAATGAAGCTTTTGAAAATACAGTCTTGGAAACTTCAGTGCAGTCAGCTGTGGAAGCAATTTATAAAAATGAAGGAAAAATGCCGAGAATTATAACTACTTCAGCAAAAATATTTGAAAATACGGTTTCATATGAAGATTTAGGTAAAGAAATCACCACAGATGAAAACCCTTATTTAATTTTATTTGGAACAGGCTGGGGTTTGACTGAGGAAATAATGAATATGTCTTATAAAATACTTGAACCTATACGCGGAAAGACGAAATATAATCATTTATCGGTGAGAAGTGCCGTCTCAATAATACTTGACAGGCTGCTCGGAGAAAAATAAATTTAAAGAAAGGATTAAAATATAAAATGAAGAAAAAACTTGTAGGAATAGTAGTAGTCAGTCACAGTAATAGACTGGCAGAGGAAATTATAAACTTTTCAAAAGTATTACAGCAGGAAGAATTTAATATTGAAAATGGAGGAAATGTTCGTCAGGAAGTATATGGAACGAGTGCTGAAAATGTAAAGGAAGCGATGAAAAAAGCTGACAGTGGAAAAGGAGTTCTTATTTTTGTAGATATGGGAAGTTCAGTTTTTCACGCATTAAATGCAATAAAAGAATTAAAGCATGAAATCAGAGCCGAAATTGCTGATGCACCTTTAGTAGAGGGTGTAATATCTGCAGTTGCAGCCAATTTTGATAACGTAACATTGGAAGAATTAAAACAGATAGCAGAAGAAAGTAGAAGTTTTAAGAAAGTGAGAAGCAAATAATTGAAGGGGAAAAGAGAAAAATGGAAAATCTAATAAACATAGGTACTGTTGTAGGAACACATCACTTGACAGGAAGTGTAAAAGTAAATTCTATTTTTCAGGATACAGATTTAATATCAAATGAAAAAGTATTGTTGGAAAAAGAAGATAAACGAAAGCTTCTTACTGTAAAAAAAATTAAGAGGCTGAATGAAAAGAAGCTTATTATGGATTTTGAAGAAATAAAAGATATTAATTCAGCAAAGGAATTAAACGGATTTCAAATAAAAATAAGAAGAGATCTGTTGCCTGAAAAAAATGAAAATGAGTTTTATTTAAAAGATCTCCTTGGAGTGGAAGTCTTTGAAAAAGAAGAAAAAATAGGAGAAATTATTGATGTGATGGAAACAGCGGCACATAATATACTTATTATAGAAGATGTTTTAAACAAAAAAGAAATAATGATTCCTTTAGTAGACGAGTTTATAAAAAAAATAGATTTTAAAAATAATAGTGTAATAGTTGAACTTATTGAAGGAATGAGGAAAGAGTGAAACAGTATTTTAATTTTTCAATGAATAAAATATTTTCGGATATGAAATAATTTAAATCACGAATAAGTGTCTTGTAAATCAAAAATAATTCTATATTTAATATAGGAATTTATATAGAATGAAAATCATGATTTTTACTGAAATGATAAAAGCAGAAATAACAAGATTTATGATTAACATACTTTTGCATTTTACATAGCAAATCTTCATAATTAAAAATTTATTTTGAATTATAAAACATAAATTTAAAAACTGAAAGATATTGTTTTTCATTAATTTATGAAAACAGAAAAATACATAAAATTTATAATTTAATATATATTTTTAATTGTTGGAGTGACTTGTAGAGATTTATCGAAAATTTTTACAAAGTATAAGAAAAATCGGTAATATAAAAATGAGGACTACTATAGTCCTCATAAATATTATAAGCTAGCATTAAAAGAAGATTTCTTCAAATTTTCCATTAACAAAAATTTCACTGTCAATATTTGATATATGTCCGGCTTCAGGAACTTCTATATATGTTGAACCGTCTACTAATTTACTCATTTCTATACTTTCCTTCGGAGGTCTTGGTTCATCTTCATTTCCTACAATGAAATAAAGAGGGCATTTTATTTCACTTAATGTCTCCAATTTATCTTCTCTCCCGAAAATGGCTTTTCCTAAAATTACAATATCTTTTATTTTTTCCTGTTCAAAATTTTCCAGTCTTTTTATGAAATTTGCATAGTGGATATTTTCGTTATTGCATTTTTCTTTGGCAAAGAACATATTTGCAATCTGTTCGGCCATTGCAGGAGGGATTGTTTTAATCTGATCAATTGTGTCTAGCATTTGAAAATACAGTGCCTTTTTTTGAGGAGATTCTGCTCCTGAATAACTGTCCATCATTATAAGAGATTTGATTTTTTCTGCATCAGTTTCGTATAAATACGGAATGAGCATTCCTCCTACTGAAAGACCGATATAATGATATTCTTTTATCCCTTTTTCATCTATAAGTACTTTTATGTCTTCAGCTAAGTTTTTGAGGGAATAATTTTCATCTAATAAGGCAGTTTCTTTTCCGTGACTTGGTAAATCAATGGAAATACAGTGATATTTTTTAGACAGCAAATCTACCTGCCCGTTCCACATATTTCTGTCCCATAAATAGGAATGGACTAAAATAATAGTTTCTCCATTTCCTTTTTCTTCGTATGATAATTTTATTTTAATCATCTCCTTCTTTTATAATAAATATTTTTCTTTATAATAATTCATTATAGTATTTTTTATGTATAATTTCAACTGAAAAAGTAAAAACTAATTTATATTTATTGGAAAAATAAATCTTAATTTAATATTATTAAAATTATATGGGACTAATTAAGAAAAAAATAAATATAAAAAATAAATAAAACTTAAGGTTTTAAATCAAATATAATATATCAATTAATTTATCGGACAATCAGCAAAATTTAAAATAGATTATTAATTTTTTATATTTAAAATCATAATATTTAAATTTTAAAATATAAAAGAATATGGAAAGCAGGGCAATAAATATTATAAAAGAATTACTTTATATATTATTATATTTTGAAATTTTTATGTATCTGTGTTAATATATTTTTGAATATATTCTGAAAAAAATAAAAACTAAAAAATTTCGAGATATTATGAAGGATATTCAAATCGATTTTAACAAAATAAAATATATAAATTTTTTTAATGATATTGACAAGTATGAAACAGAAGGGAGAAAATATGAAATTTACAATATTAACTTTATTTCCTGAATTATTTGAAATATATTTATCTCAGACTATTATTCAGAGAGCCGTAGAAACAGGGATTATAAATTATGACATTGTAAATATACGTGATTATGCTTGGAATAAACATTCACAGATGGATGATATTCCCTTTGGAGGGGGAGCCGGAATGGTTCTAAAACCTGAAGCATACTGGAACTATTTTAATAAAAAATTTGATGTCGATAAATATGAAGAAAATATAAAAGATAGTGAAAGTGTCATGACTATAAATGAAAAACCGTATGTTATATTCATGTCACCTCAAGGTAAAACGTTAAATCATAAAAAGGTAACGAAGCTTTCTCTAAAAAAAGAAATTATTGTAATTTCAGGAAGATACGAGGGTCTTGATCAGAGAGTGATTGATAAATTTGTAGATGAAGAAATATCCATAGGAGATTATGTATTAAGTAGTGGAGATTTGCCGACATTGGTTCTTATGGATTCGGTAATAAGGATAAAAGAGGGGGTCATAAAAAAGGAATCTTTTGAAACGGATTCTTTTTATAACGGTCTGTTAGGATTTCCTCAGTATACACGTCCTATAGAAATAGACGGATACTTTGTACCTGAAGTTTTGAGAAGTGGAAATCATGCCAAAATAAATGAATACAGATATTATAAATCCATAGAAAAAACTTTGGAAAATAGAAAAGATTTAATAGAAAAGAAATTGGAAACTGATGATGAATTTAAAAAAGTGTATGCAAAGTTTTTTAAAAGTCGGAAAAAATAAAAAAACGGAAATAAAAAATGTAAAATTTTAAAAATAGAGTAATTAAGTAAAAGTATAAGATATATAAAACAGAATAATAAAAGAACGGAGAAAAAATAAATTATGATTTATGAACTGGATGGAATAAAACCTGAAATGGAAAAAGAAGTATTTGTTGCTGAAAATGCTACTATTATAGGAAATGTGAAATTGTACAACGGTTCAAATATATGGTTCGGAGCAGTTTTAAGGGGAGATGTGGAAAAGATAACTATAGGAAAAAACAGTAATGTCCAAGATAATTGTACAATACATACAGATTTGGGGTATCCGTGTACTGTAGGTAAAAATGTGACTGTAGGTCATAATGTTATACTTCACGGATGTGAAATATCTGATAACGTAATAATAGGTATGGGGAGTACCCTTCTGAATGGAGTTAGAATCGCACCTGACTGTCTGATAGGGGCAAATTCTCTCGTCACAGATAAAATACCTTATGAGAAAGGAGTTCTTATTTTAGGAAGTCCTGCAAAAATAGTACGAAAACTGACTGATGAAGAAATAGGACATATACGTAAAAATGCTGAACATTATGTAAAAAATGGAAGACGATTTTTAAAAACTTTAAAAAAATATGAAGTATAAAATTATTATTTAAAAAATTTCGGATTTTAAGTCCGATTTTTTATTTAGTTTGGATATTTATAATTCATAGGAAAAGTGTAAAAAAAGTTGATATTGTTAGTTTATTATTTATTTTTAAAAAATTATAAACCGCTTTTTTAATCGGATTTATGAAAATAGAAGAATATATAAAATTATATTTTTTAAATTATAAATTATTTTATCAATATTTTATAATTTAAAAAAGAAAATAAATTTTTGTATACGATATCCAAATATATCATAATTTATAATATAAAATTTATTTTGAAAAATGGAGATATTTTAAGAAAAACTAAAAATATTGTTTTAAATGGAAAAATACGAAAGGGGTAAATTTTGAAATCAACTTATATCAACTTATACCGATATCGTTATTATTGATTTTTTCTGATAGAATTTGTGTGTTAAGAGGAAATAGAGAAATTAATTAATATTAATGGAGGTAAATAATATGTTAGAAGTATTTTTATTTAATGTAATTGTAGGAGGAATTATATTATCATTAATCGGGCTGATAGGATTGGAATTATCAGAAAAGTTTAGCGGGAAATATAAAGTTTCAAAAAAAAGAGTTTTCAATGACAAAAATAAAGAAACAAAAAAGTATAGACAAGTAAAAATAGCAAAAAATAACGGGAAAATCGATATAAGACTATCAGAAACTAAAAATGAAGTTGCATAAAAATAAAATAATATTAGTAAGCATTGTATTTAGAAAATATTTGAAATGCCAAATATCTTTCAACTATTTACATTAGATATTATATCTGATTTGGTAATTTACTAATAATAAATAAAAAGTTTTCTGTATTCATTTTATTTTAAGCTATATTTGATAAAATAATTTTAATAAATTAAATATGAAAGGAATATGGAAATGAAAAAAATTTTACTGCTAATATTTATGATAATGTCATTAACAATTTTCGGAATATCAAAAACTGAAGGACTGGGACAAGATATCACTTCAAAAATAAAGTTTTTAATGACACGCGATCAGTTTGAAAAAGTTATTCAGAGAAAGAAAATAAGAGAACAGAACGGAATAGTTTATTATGAAAATGTACAGGATCCCATAGGTTTGGAACAGGAGCTTGCAAGTTTTATATTCACAAAAGATGGACTGATATCTTCGGTATTCAGTAGATTTACAGATTTACAAGGACATAAAAAAATATTTAATCAATACCGTGAATATTTTAAAAATGTTCCAAAAAATAAACTTACAAAAATTGAAAATCTTAAAGACAATGCAATTTTATATTATAATGATAATATATTACTGTCAATAAAATATTTTAACAATCAGACTTTAATAACAGTGCAGCTTTATAATAATGAAATATTAGATTATAGAATAAAAGAAATAAAAAATATAAAAGAATAATCTAATATAAGAGTGTAAAAATATAAAAATAAGTTTTAAAAGTTGAAGAGCAGAGGCAAAAATTAAAGTTATCCGTTCAATTTGTATGTAATATAAACAAAGGATAGTAAAACAATAACATTTTTCACAATTTGTTATCTTTTTTTAAATAATTATGATACGAAGTTTGTGATTTTGTTTGAATTATAACAAAAAAAGCCGGTACATTCCGGTTTTTTGTTATATTATTTAATTTATTGCTTAATAGGGGTTGTATTATTATACTATCATATTATAGATTATAGGGTATAACATTTTTTAAATTATAAATTATTATTTTGATATAGATTATTTTATAATATAAATTTTATACTTTATAAAATCAGTAAAAAAATAGTTTTTAATTTTTTAAATATATTCTATTTACAGTCAAAAAATACTCTTGATTCATAAAAACAAATGTTGTAAATTCAAATTTTATTTAACAATCCCACTGTATTTCTGACTTCTTCCATTTTTGCAGAAGCAACTGAACGTGCTTTTAAAGCTCCATTTTTTAAAATTTCATAAACATAATCCATATTTTTTTCAAGTTGTTCACGTTTTTCTCTGAAAGGAGTAAAATAATCCATAAATTTATCAAATAATTGATTTTTAGCATGTCCATATCCAAAATTTCCCACTAAGAATTTTTCTTTTAATTCTTCGACTTCTTTTTGTGTGGCAAAAAGAGAATATAATTTTGTTATATTATTATCAGGATTTTTAGGTTCTTCAAGAGGTGTAGAATCTGTAACAATACTCATAATCTGCTTTTTTATTTCCTTTTCGGAAATAAACATATTGATAATATTTCCATAAGATTTACTCATTTTGTCGCCATCTATTCCGGGGACTACCGCAAGATTTTCAACTATTTTTTCCTGAGGAAGTTTAAAAATTTCTTTTCTATAAGTTTCATTAAACTTAATAGCAATATCTCTTGTAATTTCCAAGTGCTGTTTCTGATCTTTACCTACAGGAACAACATCAGGGTCATACATTAATATATCAGCAGCCATTAAGACAGGATATGTAAACAGTCCTACATTAGATTTAATACCTTTGGCAACTTTATCCTTATATGAATGAGCGCGCTCAAGCAGTCCCATAGGAGTGACATTTGACAATATCCATGAAAGTTCGGTATGCTCCGGAACATCAGACTGTAAAAATATCGTTGATTTTTCAGGATCAAGTCCTAAAGCAAGATAATCAAGAATAGCATCTATTGTATTTTTTTTAAGGCTTTCTCCGTCAGGTGATGAAGTAAGAGCGTGATAATTTGCAAGGAAATAAAATCCTTCATATTTATCCTGAAATTCCACAAATTGTTTTATTGCCCCGAAATAGTTACCTATATGGAGAGTACCGCTTGGCTGAATGCCTGATAAACTTCTCATAAAAACCTCCGTTATGTACAAATGTTATAAATGAAGATATCCTAATAAGTTAAAAATTATAATTATAATATACAATAATATATGTTTAAAAAATATAAATTTTTCAGTTTATATATATTATAAAGATTAATAAAATATATAAAATAATATATTTTTTGACTTAATCTGGATAATCCGAAATTACAGTGTAAAAAATTATAGCACTTTTATTTTATATTTTCAACTATTGACAAATTAAAATATAGAGGTTAAAATATATTTGTTAACGATAACATTTTAAAAAACGGAATACATTTTTAATAAATTTTTTTGACATATTTTACATATCCGCTTTTATAGTGGAAAATGCAATCAAGGTTGTTTCATAAAATTTTTAAATTATGACTGATATATTTTTTGAGGGTATAAAGGGTATAAGCTGTTATTTATATCAATTATATAAAAATAAGAGAATATTAACAATTCAGTGTACTTTATAACTTAATGGAACAATCTTGTTTTGCGTTATATTCTTAAATGTCATTTACAATATATCCTGCCTACATGATGGAATATTATAGCTTTTCCAAAATAAAACAAACCTATATTTAGTTAGTATATTATATAAAATACGGTTTATATTTTTAGAGAATTTTAAATATACTTTATTGTTTCATATAAACTTGTTAACGATAACAATATTGAAAAATATATAATCAGGAGAGATTTATGAAAAATATAACTATTAAAGATGTAGCGGAAAAATGCGGAGTTTCTGCACAAACAGTTTCGAGAGTATTGAATGAAAGTGAAAATGTCAGAGAAAGTACAAGAAAATTTATAAAAGAAAAAATAAAAGAGCTTGGTTATAAACCTAATTTATATGCCAAAAATTTAAGTAGCAGAAAAACAAAAAATATACTGGTTTCTATAAGGAGAAGTAAAGGGCATACAGCAACTATATGGACGAATATATTGGTCAGTGAAATTTTTGCCTGTAATAGAGACAAAAATATATCTCTGTTCATGGAGCAGTATTATGAAGATAAAGACTTAAAAAATTCATTGCTGAACACATCAAATACATTTATTGACGGCGCTGTTATATTTTATGAAAAGGAAAATGACAAAAGAATTGAAATTCTAAAAAAAGAAAGAATACCTTTCATTATTCTTGGAAAAAGTTATTCGGATGAAGATACATATATTTCAAATGATGATTTTAACTCGGTTTTTAAAGGAACTGAATATCTTTTTGAAAAGAATATAGAAAATATAGTTTTTATTACAGCAAATCCCACACCTATGAATATAGAAAGGAAAAACGGGATTATAGAAGCATACAGGAAAAAAGGCAAATCTCTTGAAAAACTTAGAATTATTGAAAGGATGAACAATCAAAAGGAAATATATGGACTTGTAAAAGAGCTATACAACAAAAAATCAATGCCTGAAGCATTTTTTGTATCAGGAGATGAAAAGGCGGTGGCAGTTTTAAAAGCCTTAAATGATCTTCGGATAAAAATTCCTGATGAAATTTCTGTCTTGGGATTGGACAATATACCAATTTCAGAATATTTTTTTCCGGCATTGACGACAGTAGCTTTAAATTATAAAAAAATATCTGAAAGAGTTTATGAAAAGTTAAGTAATATGATGAATGGAATAAAAGAATATTCTGAAGAAATTCCCGGAGAAATTGTTCAAAGGGAGAGTGTGAGAAAATAAATTTAAATATTGGATAGTTGGAATGAAAGGAGGATAGAAGTTTATAGGCTACCAAAAAAAAGTTGAAAAGGAGAGTGGAACAAATGAAAAGAAAAATTGGTTTTTTAATATTTTTAAGTTTATTTTTACTGATTTTAAGTTGCGGAGGAAATCAAAATAAAACAAAAGACGGGAAAGTAAAACTTGTTTTTTATTATCCTGTTAATGTAGGCGGCCCTGTGGCAAAGATAGTTGAAAAACTTACAAAAGATTTTAATGAGGAAAATCCGGATATAGAAGTGGAAGCCGTTTATACAGGAAATTATGATGATACTGTGACAAAAATCCAGACTGCCGCTCAAGGAGGAAATCCTCCCGATTTATTTGTAAGTCTGGCAACACAAAGATTTACAATGGCTTCAAGCGGTATGGCCATGCCTCTGGATGAACTTATAAAAGAGGATGGAGAAGAAGGGAAAAAGTATATTGACGATTTTCTTGAAGGATTTATGGAAGATTCTTATGTGGATGGGAAAATATATTCAATACCTTTTCAGAGAAGTACAATGGTTCTTTATTATAACAAGGATATTTTCAAAGAAGTAGGTTTGGATCCTGAAAAAGCACCTGAAACATGGGAAGAGCTTGTAGAAATAGCAGGAAAAATCGCAAATGACAAAAGAAAAGGTGTAGGAATAGCATTGAATTCAGGTTCGGCTCAATGGGCATTTACAGGATTTGCACTTCAGAATAGTATTGACGGTAAAAATTTAATGAGTGAAGATGGGAAAAAAGTATTTTTCAACACACCTGAAAATGTAGAAGCACTTCAATTTTGGATTGATTTACAGAAAAAATATAAAGTAATGGCGGAAGGTATAGTTCAGTGGACAGATTTGCCGTCACAATTTTTGGCAGAAGAAGTTGCCATGATATATCATACTACAGGGAATTTATCCAACATAGCAAAAAATTCTAAATTTAACTATGGAGTGGCATTCTTGCCCGCACATAAGAGAAAAGGTGCACCTACAGGAGGAGGGAATTTCTATATTTCTTCAGGAATATCTCCGGAAAAACAAAAAGCTGCATGGAAGTTTATAAAGTACCTTACAACAGCAGAAAGAGCAGCACAATGGAGTGTGGATACAGGATACGTGGCAACGAGAAAAAGTGCTTTTGAAACAGATATAGTAAAAAATTATTATAAGGAAAGACCCCAAGCAAAAGTGGCGTATGAGCAGCTTCAGTTTGCAAAACCTGAGCTGACAACTTACAATGCAGCTGAGATATGGAGAATATTAAATGATAACATACAGTCTGCAATAACAGGAGAAAAAACAGCAAAAGAAGCTTTGGATAATGCACAGAAAGAGGCTGCTGAAGTACTGAAAGATTTTAACTGATTTTTACAGGAGGTAAAATGGATACGAAACTGAAAAGAAAATTGAAAGAAAATATAACGGGTTTTTTGCTGCTTTTGCCTTCTTTAATATTTATGGTCGGATTTACTGTTTTACCTGTTTTTAAGAGTTTTTATCTGAGTTTTACAAAATATACTTTAGGAATGAAAAAACCTTTATGGTCAGGTTTCAGTAACTATATCAGTCTGTTCAAAAGTGAAATTTTCTGGAAGGTAATGTATAATACAATATTTTTTTCCGTGATAACAGTTGTTCCATGTATGGTTTTAGGATTGACACTGGCATTTTTAGTAAACCGTAAAAGTAAATCGGTGAGTATATTGAGAACTGTATATTTTTATCCTGTAGTTATGCCGATGATAGCTGTGGCAAGCATATGGATGTTTATATATATGGGGAAAAATGGTCTTTTAGACCAGTGGCTGTCAGCTTTAGGAATGAAACCTCTGAATGTATTGTCAAATAAAAATACGGTTTTACCTTTTATGGCAATAATGTATGTATGGAAAGAATCGGGATATCTAATGATTTTTTTTCTTGCAGGATTACAGGGAATATCCGAAGATTTATTTGAATCAGCCAGAATAGATGGAGCAGGATTCTGGGTAATGCTTAAAAATATTACTTTGCCTTTGCTAAAACCTACAATGATTTTTGTATCGACAATAGCATTGACAAATTGTTTTAAATTAGTAGATCACATAGTTATAATGACTGAAGGTGCTCCAAACAATGGAAGTACTTTGCTGTTATATTATATTTACCAGCAGGGATTCACAAATTTCAACTATGGAAGATCATCGGCACTGACAGTGATAATGCTGTTTTTACTTCTTTTTGTATCTTTGCCGAGATTTTTCAGACAGGATAAAAAAGCATTTTACAATTAATTTTTAAAATAGGGGTCAAATATGAATATAATAGAAAAAGGGAAAAACTCGATAATTACGGTATTGGCTTTTATCATAGCTATAATCTGGCTTATACCTTTAATATGGATGGTAGGGACAGCTTTTACCGAACCGTCTTTTAGTATGTCGCTATTTCCGAAAACTCCGTTTACTCTGAAAAACATTATATATGTGTGGAATGCCGTTCCTTTTAAGATATATTATATAAATACTCTAATACTTGTAACAATAACATTTATTATTCAAGTATTTACTTCGACTATGGCAGCATATGCTTTAGCTGTAATGGAACTGAAATGGGCAAAATATGTATTTATTATAATATTTATGCAGATAATTATACCTAATGATGTTCTAATAACTCCGAATTTTATGACTTTGAAGGACTTAAGTCTTATAAATACAAAACTTGGGATTATGATTCCGTTTTTAGGTACCGCTTTTGGGATATTTCTGCTAAGGCAGCATTTTAAAACTATACCGAAATCATTAGCGGAGGCTGCAAGAATAGACGGTGCCAATACATGGCAGATAATCTGGAAAATTTATATGCCTTGTGCAAAGCCTGCTTATCTTTCATTCGGAGTAGTCTCGGTAAGTTATCACTGGAATAATTATTTATGGCCGTTGATTGTTACAAATTCAGTACAGAACAGAACTTTGACAGTAGGATTGGCTCTTTTTGCAAAATCTAAAGAAGCAACAATGCAATGGGCAAATGTAAGTGCTGCCACTTTTATAATAATATTCCCACTCATTGTTATATTTTTCATATTACAGAAAAGATTTATAAACAGTTTCATAAGTTCGGGAATAAAAGAATAGGAAGTGACTTTAGTGAAAAAATTAAAATTTTTGGGAATCGGATCAGCTTTTAATCCGGTTCTTGATAATACAAGTGCATTTTTTACATATAATGAGAATTTTTATTTAATAGATTGCGGTGAAAGTGTTTTTCGGAAAATATGGAACTTAAAGGAAATGCTGGACAGTAAGGAAATTTTTATTCTTATAACTCATTTTCATTGTGATCACGTAGGAAGTTTAGGTTCTCTCGTATCTTATCTTTATTTAAAGAAAGGAAAGATTCCGTATATTATACATCCCACAAAAAAAATAATATCATATTTGGAAATGGTTGGAGTAGAAAAAAAATTTTATAAGTATAGAAATAAACTTCCTGAAATATCCAAAGTAAAAAATCGTGAAATTGAAGTGAAACATGTAAATGATATGACATGTTACG
This sequence comes from Leptotrichia sp. OH3620_COT-345, assembly GCF_003932895.1. Taxonomy (NCBI): domain Bacteria; kingdom Fusobacteriati; phylum Fusobacteriota; class Fusobacteriia; order Fusobacteriales; family Leptotrichiaceae; genus Leptotrichia; species Leptotrichia sp. OH3620_COT-345. Next base: position 146,291 of record NZ_RQYW01000005.1, read on the forward strand.
GATATGAAATTATTTTTCCCGATGAAACGGTATACTACAGTGGAGATGCTGTTGAAATACCTGAAGAAATATTTCAAAAATATTTTTCAGGTGAAATAACGGAAATATATCAGGACACATGTAGTTATATAGATAAAAATCCAACACATGGAAATATTTTTTATTTAGAAAAAATATTTCCTTCGGATAAAAGAAACAGGGTTTACTGTATGCATTTAGACAATGATTTCAGAGACACTATTGAAAAAAAGGGATTTGGAAAGATAGAATATATTGATTAATATTTTATATATTTTTCAAAAAAGATGAACTGAAAATAATTCAATTCTGTGAAGGTTAATGACCGATTTAGTCAATAAATTGATAAATAATAATCTGAAAGTGTAATTCAGAATTATAGTGGATTACACTTTTTTCTTTTATTTAATAATATTTTTTATTATAACAATTCTTTCCAACTTTAAATTTAAAAAAATTTAATATATCATTTCTTAATTTCTTTACATTTCATTGAATGTAAGTTTATCAAAATATTTTTATCAGAGGGTGTCTGAAAGCTTAAAATTTATCATATTTTTAATATTGTTTTTACTTTTTAAATTAACAGAGTTATGATAAAACTAATATTCTATCATTTACAACTGTTAAAATTTCCATTAAAATCTGTTATTTTAACAACAGTTTTATCAAACAAAATTACAACCTGCAAAAACTCAATTTAAAGGAAATAATATAACTATAAGAATTTTCATTGAAATTTTGTAAAAAATAAGATATAATTCACTAAAATATCAAAAATTAAATTAATAAATA